>JAAYQT010000030.1 GCA_012519165.1 Synergistaceae bacterium | reverse complement strand
GGCAAGCCGCTCAGCGGCCAGGTCCTTGTCTATCACCGCTTCCACGCCCCTTAGAGCGCCGTCCTTCGTACGGATAACAGGTATTCCGCCCCCGCCGGAGGCTATAACGGTAAATCCGCCTTTAATAAGGGAGTTTATTGCTCTTTCGTCCACTATAGACTTGGGGTCCGGGGATGGAACCACCCTCCGCCAGCCTCTTCCCGAGTCCTCCTTCCAGGTTTCCCCCGTTCCGGCCATGCGGCGCCTTGCTTCCTCCTCCGAATAAAAGGGGCCCACCGGCTTTGTGGGGTTGGCAAAGGCCGGATCGTTTTCGTCCACCTCCACCCTGGTTACCAGGCAGGCAGCCTCGCGGCCTGTAAAACCTTCCCTGGCAAAAACATTCCGGAAGCTCTGGCAGAACATGTAGCCTATCATCCCCTGGCTCTCCGCCCCGCAAACGTCCATGGGCATGGCGGGCACCGACGGGTTTCCCAGTTCATTCTGAATGAGAATCGCGCCCACCTGGGGTCCGTTGCCGTGGGTAACCACTACCTCGTGGCCCGCCCCTATCATCCGGACTATCTGCTCTACCGTTTTTTCCACGTTCTTTGCCTGTTCTTCGGAGCTTCCCTTCTGGCCCCGCTGTAAAATAGCGTTGCCTCCGAGGGCAATTAAAATTCTCATGGGTTTAACCAGCATCTCCCTGAAATGGCCGGGCTTATCCTGCAACCCCGGCACAGCCTACTTTAAAAGTTCAACCACAAAGGGCGGGAGGACAAAGCTCGCCTTGTGGATTTCTGAAGTATAGTACTTGGTTCCATCAGGCTCGGGCCGTACCGGCACGGATGGGTCCGTCTCCTTTGTCCCGATGGTGTAAGTCCACATCCCGCTCGGGTAGGTGGGCATGGCGCCCCAGTACATCCTTACCTCGGGAAAGACCGACTTCATCTGCCGCCAGGCCCCCTGCACCACATGGGTGTCCGTAAAGGGGGATTCAGTCTGGGCTACCAGCATGCCATCCTTTTTTAGGGCGTTTTTAACGTCGTTATAAAAGGGCGCCTGGAAAAGCCCGGCGGCGAACTCCACCGGATCGGTGCTGTCCACAATGGCTACGTCAAACTCGTCCTTCGACTCCTTCACAAATTTCATGGCGTCCATGTTTCTTACATCGGCCCTGGGGTCGTTAAGGGCTACGTTGATGGTTGGAAGAAATTTCTTGGATGCGTTAATCACGTCTTCGTCAATGTCTATCAGAGTGGCTTTTTCAATATTTTTATGGCGCAGAACTTCCCTGAGCACGCCGCCGTCGCCGCCGCCCACAATCAAAACTCTTTTGGGGTCGGGGTGGGAGCAGAGGGCCACATGCGCCATCATCTCCGAATAGCAGAACTCGTCCCGCTCGGTAATCTGAATTGCGCCGTCCAGAATGAGCATTCTGCCGTACTCGTGAGTTTCAACAAGCAGGATGTCCTGGTACTCGCTCTTTTTGTTCAGCAGCACGTCGGTTATTCTTAGGCTCAGCTTCATATGGTCGCTCTGTTCTTCGGTAATCCAGAGCTCGTTAACTCTTTTTGCGCGGGTTTCCAAGGGGCATTCTCCTTTCCTGGTAAAAAACGGGCCTGCCTTCCCGGGGGTTAATCTTCAAGGACGTAGGCCTTAAGGGGAGGGAAGCCGTTGAACCACACAGACGAATAGCTCTGGGTGTAGGCGCCCGTCGTAAAAAAGTACAGCCGGTCGCCCTCGGCCAAAGAAGCGGGCAGGGCGTACTTCTCATTTTCGTAGAGGATATCCATACTGTCGCACGTGGGGCCTGCCAGAATGCACTCCAGTGCAGGGCCAGTCTTCTCCGAATAAATCGGGAACTTAATGGATTCGTCCAGGGTCTCTATAAGTCCGCCGAACTTACCCGCATCAAGGTAAACCCAGCTGTACTGGTTGGCCTCCGACTTCCTGGAGATGAGGACCACTTCCGTAACAAGAACGCCCGCGTCTCCGGCCATATACCTTCCCGGCTCCAGAATTATCTCGGGAAGTTCTTCCCCGAAATCATCCTTTAAAAACCTGGTAATCTCCGAGCCGTAAACGGACGTCTTGTGAGTGGGGGAGAGGTAGTTAGCGGGGAATCCCCCTCCGAGATTCAACATTTTAAGCTGTATGCCGTGCTCGGCAACCGCATCGAAAAGGTACCGGCACGTGGAGATGGCGTGATCCCACTGGCCTATATCCCGCTGCTGGGAGCCCACGTGGAACGAGACGCCCCATGGTACGAGCCCTAGGTCTCTGGCTGACAGGATAAGCTTGTAAATAGTATCCGGGTGAGCGCCGAACTTCCTGGAAAGGGGCCAGTCGGCGCCCCGTCCGTCGGTCAGAATTCTGAAGAACACCCTTGAACCGGGGGCATTCTCCGACAGTTTCCGCAGGTCGCTCTCGGAGTCGGTGGCGAAGAGCCGGACTCCCTTTGAATAAGCGTAGGCAATATCTTTTGCCTTTTTTATGGTGTTCCCAAAACTCAACCGCTCCGGCGCCGCGCCCAGGGCAAGAACATGGTCCAACTCGTAGATGGAAGCAATGTCAAAATAGCTTCCCTTTTCAATCAGCATTTTTATGACCGACTCGTGGGGGTTTGCTTTTACGGCATAGTAAATTTTTGCGAAGGGCAATGTCTCCAAAAGCTCGTCGTACTTTTGAGCCACCTTTGCAAGGTCGATAACCAGGAAGGGCGTCTCCTTGTCCTTCGCAAATTCTTTGATGCGGTTGAAACGTTCTTTTGAAATATACCTTTCAAGTTCGAACCCGTAGTTCTTTTCCACCACCGCGCCTCCTTTATTTAAAAAAATTTCAGCAACATGCAGTTTACGGGTTGAAGCCCGGAAATGCAAGAGGTGGGACAGATAAATTTTCCGTCCTTCCGTGATAAAATCTTTATGTTAAAAAAATGAGCAAACGCCTCAAGGAGGCTCAAATATGTACTACGGTAAAAGATCGCTTTTGGCCCGGGTAAAAATCTGGGGCGTACTGTCTGTTATAATCACCGGCTTTTTTGCCGGCTACTGGGGGTACTCCATATTCGGGGATAAAACCCTCCCCGTCCCGGAGCCTGCCTCGCAGGTACAAAAACCTGCGGAGGCGCCGGAGCGGCCTGCCCTTACCATCATCAAGCCTTCGCCCCGGCCGGAGCCGCCCGCGGACATACCCCTCCGCCCTTCGCCCGCCCCGGTTCCCGACCAGCCTTCGCCTCAACCGGAAAGGCCCGTGAAACCCGCTGCCGATGGTCTTTGGCTTCACGTCGTAAAGAGCGAGTACAAAATGTACCTTTACAACGGCAAAAGACTGGAGCGCACATATGACATTGCCGTGGGGGCCAACGGCGGACAGAAGCGCAAAGTGGGCGACAGCCGCACTCCCACGGGGAGCTTCACAGTCCAGCAGGTTCAAAGCTCCGCCTCTTGGACCTACGACTTTAAGGACGGGAACGGACCCACTCCGGGGGCATACGGTCCCTGGTTTATAAGGCTTAAAACTCCGGGATGGTCGGGAATCGGCATCCACGGCACCCACGACCCATCCTCCATTGGAACCATGATAACCCAGGGCTGTGTCCGGATGTACAATCACGAACTCCAGGAGCTTAAAACACGGGTATTCAAGGGTATGAAAGTAGTTATTTCAGAATAGGAGAAAAGCGCATGAAACTTGTTAATATTGATCTTCCGGTTAACAAAAGAGGCTTCAGAAGGTTTATATCTTCCTGGCTCATAAGAGACGACCGCCGCGACAGAACTTATATTGTGGACACCGGCCCCGGTTCAACCTGGGCCATTGTCCGGGAGTCGATAGAAAAGTACGGGGAGGGCCGCCTGGACGGGGTACTCCTGACCCACGTCCACCTCGACCACGCAGGGGCGGCGCCCATGGCCTACGCCGACTACGGCGCCCCTATGTCCGTTTCCCCGAAAGGGATACCTCACCTTCTGAACCCGGAGGCTCTCTGGGAGGGCAGCGTTAAAACCCTGGGAGAAACGGCCTTCCTCTATGGCAGGCCCGACCCTCTTCCTGAAGAGGCAATCATGGCCGAGGAAGACCTCCCCGAAGGAATAACCGCCATTGAAACTCCCGGTCACGCATCCCACCACCGGTGCTTTATACTGGACGAAGGCGACAAGGGCAAAACCCTGTTCGCAGGTGAAGCAGCCAGTATCTTCCTGGAGGGGGAGGAGCCCTTCCCTTACCTCAGGCCCGCAACCCCGCCCCGGTTCTTCCCCGAGATCACCCTGGAGTCCATTGAAAAGCTGATTCCCCTGGGCTGCCGGAAAATCTGCTACTCCCACTTCGGCGCCGCAGAGGGAGCGCCGGAGCTGCTGGCCCTGGCAAAGGACCAGATCCTCTTCTGGCGGGATACCGTAAAAGAGCTTTTCAAAAGGGGAGTCAGCCCCGACGACGAGGAGTCCATATTCAA
Organism: Synergistaceae bacterium; assembly: GCA_012519165.1. Classification (GTDB taxonomy): domain Bacteria; phylum Synergistota; class Synergistia; order Synergistales; family Aminobacteriaceae; genus Aminivibrio. The sequence goes on along the minus strand of JAAYQT010000030.1, from coordinate 2,044 downwards.
TGAACTTATTGAAAAAGACCCCTTCCTTGCCGCATGGAAGCGCATGGAACCCGATATAAAGGAAAGAGAGAGGGAGTTCCTGGGCAACAGCATCCGGGGTTTTGCCGGCGCCTACGGCAAGGCTTCATAAAAACACCGTCTACTCCCTCCCGTACTCGTACACAATCCCGTCAAAGGGCTCGGGCAGCACCCTGCTGGTGATGGTCAGGCTGTCCTCGCCATAGTGAATGGCGTGCAGCTTCAGAGGAAACACAAACTTCCTCAGATCCAGAAGGGGTTGAATTTTGTCCACCGCCTGGTCCGTTATAAACCCGGGAACGTCCACCCTGTTTACTCTTAGGGAGTAGTCGTCAAGCCAGACCTGCTGCCCGTCCACGATTTTGAACTTACTGAAGATTTCTATCAAGATATTAAGGCGGAATATCATGGTAACCAGGTAGTTCCCCCTGGCGTAAATCCCTTCCGGCCGCATGTCTACCTGCAGGTTATTCCAGTGGTCGTCGTCGCCGAACTCCTTAGCCAGCAGGTTGTCGTTAAGGTCCTTCTCCATGATTCGGGCAAAGGCGTGGACGTTTAAAATCTCGGCGACGTCCAGCCCTTTTTCATCCCATTCCATGGGAGGGTTCATCTGAACTCCCACGGCGCCGACCTTCAGCGAATCGATCCGCACTCCGCCGATATCGCAGCCCGTAATATCCATGTAGATCTCCCGGACGTACCCGTCAGAGCCGGGCTCCTCGTCGATAATCATGGTCATTTTTTCGGGCGAAAACTCTTTTACAAAGTGGTTTAAAAGCGCGGCTCCCCTGGAAGAATCCCCCGCCGGGGCCGCTTTTGCGGACAGGGGCAAAATCAGGGCTGCGGCAAAAATAACGGTTAAAATCACATAGCGTCTCTTCATGTTAAGTAGAACCTCCCTATCTGCGGCCTTTAACCCGAGTTTTCAATTTTCTCCAGTTCAGCCGTTAAATCTTCCCATACTTTGTAAAGGGATTCCAGCTCCTCCCCCGCGCCGCCTCTTAAAATAAGCAGTTCCTGAACCGCCGCGGCGTCCGCCAGAACCTCCGGGTCCGAAAGCATGCCGTCCCGTTTTTCCTGCTCCTCTTCCAGGAGAAAAATTTTCTCCTCCAGGGGTTCCAGCCTGTCCAGGACCTTCCTCTTTTTTTTGTATAAAATGTTTCGCCTCTCGGCCTCGGCCCTTTTCCGCTCTCTTTCATCCCCCTCGGGGGACTGGGCAGTTTTTTCCCCTTCCTGGAGGGGATTTTTCCTCTTCTCAATAAAGTAGGAATAGTTACCCGGGTAATCGTACAGCCTGCCCGACGAAATCTCCACCACCCGGGTTACCAGGTTGTCCAGAAAAAACCTATCGTGGGAAACTATAACCAGGGCGCCGTCGTACTCAAGCAGGGCCCGCTGGAAAAGTTCCCTGGTGGCCATGTCCAGGTGGTTGGTGGGCTCGTCCAGAATAAGGCAGTTTGCGTCCTCCATAACCAGTTTAAGCAGCGCAAGTCTGGACTTTTCGCCCCCGGAAAGCACTGAAACAGGCTTATAGATATCATCCCCGGAAAACAAAAAAGCTCCGAGAAGGTTTCGCTTGTCCCCCGCAGTCCAGGCGGGATTTCTGCTTGAAAGCGAATCCCAGACTGTCTTGGAGTAGTCCAGATTCTCGTGGGACTGCTGTGAAAAAAATCCCAGTCTGACGTTGTAACCCACCTTTAAAGTTCCGCCGTCAAGCTTCTCCGTACCGCTCAGCGCTCTGGAAAGGGTTGACTTCCCGGCGCCGTTAACTCCAACGAGGGCAATCTTCTCCCCCCTGCTGACGGTAAGGTTTGCATTATCAAAAACCGTGTGGCCGCCGTATCTCTTGACGCCCCCTTCAAGCTTTAAAACCTCCAGGCCGCTGCGGGGGCAGGGGGAGAAGCGGAATGAAACTCTCTTTGTTTCCTCCTCAATCTCAACCAGCTTCATCTTCTCAAGCTTTTTTACCCGGCTCTGCACCTGGGCCGCCTTGGACGCCTTGTATCTAAACCGGTCGACAAACTCT
>JAAYQT010000276.1 GCA_012519165.1 Synergistaceae bacterium | reverse complement strand
GCCCGCCCCGGCAGGCTTGGTGATCCGTCCCGTGCTGGAGCTGAGCGCCCCCGGGGTCTCCCCCTTCTATTGCGATCCCGGCAGGGCGGGCGGCGCCGGCGAGACGCCCCCCTCCCTTTGGGGAAAACACCTGGTCACAACCTCGGGAACGGGCGTTACCGGGAGGACCGTGTCGGGGAGCGCGGCATCCGAACACCGCCTCTCCGTGGAATGGCTGCTTAACCTTGACAAAACGGGAGCGGCGGAAGCGTCGGCGGACGTTTTTGTCCGTAACGGCTGGGTTAACTTTTTCTTCCCCGGCGGGAAGCCCGACGGCGAATCCCTGGACCGTATGGCCTCCGAGCTCTTCCCGGGCGTAAGGTTTTTGAAAGAGGAGCGGTCCTTCGCGCCCATCAAGTACGGCTGGAAGGTATCCCTGAAGGCGGAGCCCAGGCAGGCAATCGTAAGCGGCGGCGCAATGCTCGTGCCCCTTCCGGGGGCTGTCCCTTCGTGGATGGGCGAGCTGGCCTCCCCGTCGGGAGACTTCACGCTGAAGTTCCCCTTCGTAATGGAGCAGAGCTTCGTCCTGAAGATGCCCCCCAAGTCCGAGGTGGTTATGGCCCCCCAGACGGCAAACCGGGAACTGGAGAAGGTTAAGTACTCCGAGTCCGTCTACCACAACAAGCGGAGGAATACCATCACCACCGGGTCGAAGATCATCGTAACCACGGATAAAGCGTCGGACCTTGCGGCCAGAGGCCTGGCGGAAGCGGCCCGGAGATGGCTGGATTACGCCTCCAGGACTATTCCACTGCGGGTTAAAAGTAGCTTGAGTTTTTTGGAGGTGCGGATTTATGGAAGGCGTTGAGGCAACCCTCCGGCAGATAGTGGAGGGGGCGGTTAGGGAAGCGGCGTCGGAGAAGGGTATCTCCCTCGACGAACTGCCTGAAATTAATTTTGAAAAACCAAAGCGGGAGGGACAGGGCGACCTGTCCACCAACTGCGCCATGCAGATGAGTAAACTTTTGGGCGAAAAACCCGCAGACCTGGCGAAAAAAATTGCGGCCAAACTCTCAGCCAGCCCCTACCTGGACAGAGTGGAGACTGCGGGCCCGGGGTTTATAAATTTCTTCCTGTCCCCCAAGTGGATGGGGGAGGTCCTGGAGGCCATCCTGGCCGGAGGGGGCGGGTGGGGCTCGTCAAACCGGGGGGGCGGCAAAAGGGTACAGGTGGAGTTCGTGAGCGCCAACCCCACGGGGCCCCTGCACGTGGGGCACGGAAGGGGCGCGGCCGTGGGGGATATTATCGCCAACATCCTTGCCTTCACCGGCTGGAAGGTGGAGCGGGAATACTATATCAACGACGCGGGGCTCCAGATGGACCTTCTTGGGGCCTCGGTCCGCGCCCGGTACTTCGAGCTTGCGGGAAAGGGAGACCAGGCTCCCTTCCCCGAAGACGGCTACAAGGGCGACTACATCTACGACGTGGCGGAGGCCGTCAGGGAGCAGGAGGGGGACCGTTTCCTCTCCGCGCCCCCTGAGGAGGGCCTTGCCTTTTTCAAGGACTTCTCGGGCAAGGCCATTCTTGATTCCATAAAGAAGGACCTGGCGGATTTCGGCGTGAACTTCGACGTATGGTTCTCCGAGAAGACCCTGTACGGGCAAAACCTCGTCCCCTCCGCCATGGAGACGCTGAAGGAGCGGGGGTACGCCTTCGAGCACGAAGGCGCCCTGTGGTTCAAGTCCACCGACTTTACCGATGAAAAGGACAGAGTCCTCATCAGGGCCAACGGCGCCCCCACCTACTTTGCGTCGGATATTGCCTACCACAAAAACAAGTTTGACCGGGGCTTCGACCGGGTCATCGACGTCTGGGGGGCGGACCATCACGGGTACGTTCCCAGGATGAAGGCGGGGGTTCAGTCCCTGGGCAGGGACCCCGACGACCTGGATATCCTCCTTATCCAGTTTGTCAACCTGCTGAGGGACGGCGTCCAGGCGGCCATGTCCACCCGCTCCGGCGAGTTTGTCACCCTGGCCGACGTGGTGGGGGAGGTGGGCGCCGACGCGGCCCGGTTCTTCTTTGCCATGCGCCGCAACGACTCCCATCTGGATTTCGACCTGGAGCTTGCCAAGCGCACCTCCAACGACAACCCCGTCTACTACGTTCAGTACGCCCACGCCAGGGTTTGCAGCGTTCTCCGGGAGGCGGAGGCCAGGGGGGCGGCGGCGCCCCCGGCACAGACCGTCAGAGGGGATATCTTCGCCTCGGCGGAGGAGAAAAAACTCCTCTCCCGCCTCGCCGACTTCCCCAGGGAGGCGGATAAGGCCTCCCGTGAGCTGGCTCCCCACATTCTGGTGAAGTACGTGTCGGACCTTGCGGGGGACTTCCACTCCTTCTACAATGCCCACAGAATTCTGGGGGAAGCGGAGGAAGTCATGGGGGCGAGGCTGCTTCTTGCGAAGGCCTCCGGCATGGTCATTGCCTCCGTGCTGGCCCTCCTGGGAGTAAAAGCGCCGGAGAGGATGTAGGGTGCTCAGGCTCCGGTGGATTCTTCTGGCCGCCCTCCTCTCCCTGCTGGGAGCCATAACGGTAACGGCCTACGTCCTGGAAATAAGAAAGATAAACCGCCTTACGGTCCTGGCGGACGAGCGGATGGCAGAGCTTGTTTCCATGAGCAGGTCCGTCCAGGAGCTCAGGGAAAAGGCCGCCTTCTACAGCACCATGGAAGGGGTAGCCCACCTGGCCCGGGAGCAGTACAACCTCTCCTTTCCGGATGAGATAGTATTCAAGATAGAGGTGGAAAAGAAATCCTTGCCCGCCAAAGGGCAATAGGGTATAATGCTCTGCTGTGCGTTCCCTGCCCCTTCCTTCCCGGAAGGGGCCATTAGTCCGAAGGGAGGAGGTGAAGAAACGTGCGGCCCTACGAAATGATGGTGCTTATGAGCGCCGAAATCGAAGATCCCAAAGAAGAAGTTGAAAAGATTGAGGAGGTCGTGCGCAATCTTGGCGGGGAGTCGGTGAAGACCGACTTCTGGGGTAAGAGGCGCCTTGCCTACCCCATCGACAAGAAGACCGAAGGCTACTATGCGGTGTGCAATTTTTCCATTGATCCGAAGCAGCTTACCGAGCTGAACCGGCTGCTTGGACTGCGCCCTGCGATCTACCGCCAGATGGCAGTCAGCCTTGACGAAAAGTAAGGAGGCGCCCCATGGCAAGAGATTTAAACAAAGTCATCCTGCTGGGCAACCTGGCCAGGGACCCGGAGCTTAGGTACTCGGTGGACAAGCGGGCCATGGCCCGTTTTGCCGTAGCCGTGAACAACTCCTGGAAGGACCGTAACGGCGAACTGCAGGAGAGCGTGGATTTCATCCCCGTAGTGGTGTGGGGACCCATGGCGGAAAACTGCGAGCGGTACCTCAAAAAGGGGAGCCGGGTGCTGGTGGAGGGCCGTATCCAGGTCAGGAGCTACGAAGCAAAGGACGGCTCCGGCAAAAGATACGCCACCGACGTGGTGGCCTCCGCCGTGAGCTTTCAGGACTCCCGCCGCAAGGACGACTCCAGGGGTTCCTTCGGCGACGACGAGGATTTTGGCGACAGCGTCCGGAAGGACCGCCGCTTCAACTCCCCGGAGGATGACTTCCCCATGGATATTTCAGAAGTTGGCGAAGAAGAGGATGCGGATATCCCCTTCTAGGATCGGGGTTAGTTTGAAGGAGGAAGCAAGCAATGGCTGTTAGCGAAGGCAGAACCGAAGGCAGAGGGCCGGCGGGCGGCGGCGGAAGAGGAGGCGCCCGCAGGGGCGGCAGGCGTCGCCCGAAGGTATGTTTTTTCTGCGTGGACAAGATAGAAAATGTGGACTATAAAGACGTAGAGAAGCTTCGCAAGTACATAAGCGAGAGGGGCAAGATTATGCCCCGCCGGGTGACCGGCAACTGCGCGAAGCACCAGCGTCAGCTTACCGGGGCAATCAAGAGGGCAAGATACATGGCCCTTCTCCCCTTCTCCATGGAGTAGGCCTCGGGGCGGAAGATCGTCTTTTCGGGGGAGGAGCCCAGCTTCTCCTCCGAAATTTTTATGTACCCCGTCCCCGGCGAGTTTGTCCGGGGCGGTTGAAAGGAGGCCGAAAGGTGTCGCCCACAAGAAGCCTGGTGGAGTCATCCCTCCTGGCGGGGCTCGCAGTAATCCTTTTCCTGGCGGCCCAGTTCCTTCCCGTTGTCGGGGCCGCTTTCTCCCTGCTGGCCCCCGCCCCCCTGGTAATCCTGGGCCTGCGGCACAATATCAAAAGATCCCTCCTGGGGCTGGCAATTGCCACCATCCTCACTGCCGTATTCCTGGGGCCGCTGTCGTCCCTCTTCTTCCTGCTGGGCTTCGGCGTCCTGGGGGTGGGCCTTGGCTTTCTGGCAAGGCGGAGCTCCTCGGGGGTGGAGGTCATGCTGCTTGGCATCCTCGTCTCCCTGGGTTCCAAGCTGCTCCTCATGGTGATTGCCGCCAAGGTTACGGGGATAAACCCCTTTCACCTGGACGGCGCCGAGATGCAGGGAATGATAGATAAAATCTTCGGGTTTTACGAGTCCGCAGGTATGTCCGGGGAGTCCATGGGCAAAGTAAAGGAGCAGTTCTCCCAGGCCATGACCGTTATCCCCCTCATCTTCCCCGCTATTCTGTCGGTGGCGGCGGCCCTGGACTGCTACCTGAGCTACAGGGTAAGCGACCTTGTGATGAAGAGGCTC
>JAAYQT010000029.1 GCA_012519165.1 Synergistaceae bacterium | reverse complement strand
CGTCCCTGAAGCCCATGTCCAGCATGTGGTCTCCCTCGTCCAGGACCACTGAAGAGATATCGCCGGCGGCAAGGGTACCCCTGTTAATATGGTCCAGGGTTCTGCCGGGCGTGCCCACAACAATGGCTGCGCCTTCGCGTAGAGATCTTATCTGGGCGGACATATCCAGCCCTCCGACCAGTGTCGCCACGGAGAGGTCCATGTAGCGGGAAATCCACTCGGCCTCCCTGGCAATCTGCTGGGCCAGCTCCCTGGTGGGGGAGAGGATAAGGATTTTAGGCGACAAAGCCGGAAGTTCCGCGTCCTGAAGCAGGGGAAGAAGAAAGGCCAGGGTCTTTCCTGAACCTGTTTTCGCTCTTACGATAAGATCTGTCTCAAAATTGTCGAGGGAGAGGGTTTTTTCCTGAACAGGAGTCGGGACGGTAAATCCTTTCTTTTCCAGGGCGAGTAGAAGTTCTTCCCTCAGCCCGTAAATGGTGAAGCCGCTTTCATTCATACAGTTTTGTTCCTCCTTGAGAGTCAAAGAAGGGGCGGGCGTCGACGCCTCCGTCCTTCGCCCTCAAAAAGAAAGAGCCCCCTTGCCGGGGGTCCAATCAAAATCTTCCCTCCATTTTATGATTTAATTATGAGGGAGATAAGTGATTTGTCAAGCGCAGGATATGCCCTTATTCCTTGACGGGAAGAGGTTCTGTATCTATACTCAAACAATGAAAAACCATAGAACACGGCTGAAGCGGTCTTCCCGCACCCGCGCAACGGCGGGTTTTGGGCCGCCTGCGACGTATTCTTTCGAGGAGGAACGGGTATGGTGAAACGAATAAGGCATATATTACTCGCGGCGGCTTTGATGACGGGTTATTTTGCTGTGCGCGCTCCTGCGGCGCAGACTTCGCTGGAAGATTTTCTTAACGCCGTCCGAAGCGGCAACCCTGTTCTCGCTGCCTCGGCCAAGCGGCTGGAGGCCTTCAGCCACACCGTGAAATCCTCTGTTGCTGTGCAGCGTCCCTCCGTAGGGCTAAGGGGCTCCGCATCATGGCTTAGCGACACTCAGCAGGCGGGAAGACGTTTGGGCGAAAGGGGTAACTACGGCCTTTCTGCCGCCATAACCCACCGTTTTGACGTCAGCGGCGTCTACGGCGCCCAGGAAAAACAGCTGCTTCTACAGTACAACGGTCTGGCCTTCGACCATATGGCCCTTGTTAACAACACCCTTGCCGCCGCAGAGAGCCTGTACTGGCAGTCCTTCATTGCCAGGGAGAATATATCCCTGCAAAGGGGCATTCTCAACCAGCGCAAGGAAGATCTCAGGATTACCGAAGAAAAGTTCCGCCAGCAGCTTATCCCGCGTCTTGATGTAATCCGCGCCCAGGCCAAGGTGGAGGAGGCCGAGAGCCTGGCCGTGGAGGCTGAATCGGCCTATAAAAATGCCCTGGCCCAGATGGCCACTCTTGCGGGCGGCCTGGACCTGGAGCCTATGGAGGAGAGCCTCCTGGTTCCTTTCCTGTCGGTAAAGGCCGGAATTGAAGAGGCCATCGCCAGGAGGAACGAAGTCAGGTCTGCCGAAACGTCCCTTCAGCGGGCAAAGGTTCTGAAGACTTTGGCTGCCAAGGGAATGTCGCCCACCCTGGACGGCTCTGCATCTTACACAATTTTAACCGATAACGATAACTCTTCCCCCATGGAGAAGGAGTTTTTACTTTCGCTGAACCTCTCCGTGCCGGTCTACGACGGCGGAAAAACGAAAGAAGACGTCCTGGACAAGGAGAGAACCATCGAGGCCGCCGAGGGAACGCTCCGTTCACGGAAAGACCAGGTAAGAGAGGACGTAGTCAAGGCTCTTAACCAGTGGGGAAAGGCTGTGGCAGTGGAGAGCAGCAAGAGAAAACAAGTGGCCAGGTCGGATGAGGAGCTTAACATAACGCAAATAATGTATAAGGAAGGCATGGGCGCCCAGATCGACCTTCTTAACGCCCAGGTGGACAACCAGAGGGTTAAGACGGAGCACCTTGCCGCAATTAAAGAGATGTACCTTGCCCTGGTCAGCCTTAAGCAGGCCATGAGCGAGTACGAACTTGCGCCCCTGGAATAGGGTATTGAACTTAACAGCTTAAGACCATGGGAGGGACGGTGCATAAACTGGCATCGTCCCCGGTTTTATTAACTTAACGGGAGGAGTACCATGCAGCAGGAACGCTATTTCTTTCAGGCGGAAGCAAAGCAGCTTCTGGACCTCATGATTCACTCGGTATACTCAAACCGCGACATATTTTTAAGGGAACTCATATCCAACGCCTCCGACGCCCTTGATAAGCGAAGGCTGGAGCTTCTCGCCCACCCGGAGTATTCTGAGGGCGGGGAACCTTCGGCGCCGTCCATAAGGCTCTCCGTCGGCGAGGACGGTAAAACTTTGTTCATTTCCGACAACGGCGTGGGTATGAACAGGGACGAGCTGGTTAAATATATTGGAGCCATCGCAAAGTCCGGGACAAAGGAGTTTTTGGCTGCAATGAAGGAGACGCCGGGTCAGGCGGGGGCCGACACGCTGATCGGCCGTTTCGGCGTGGGCTTTTACTCCGCCTTCATGGTGGCGGACCGGGTGGATTTGGTCACCCGCCGCCTGGGCGAGGAAGGGGGCTGGCGGTTCTCCTCCCCGGGGGACGGCTCCTATACGGTAGTAGAAGAGACGCGAAACGAGCCCGGCACCACCGTCATTCTTCACCTTAAGACGCCCGACCCCGAAAAGGGGGATCGGGACTATACCGACGAGTGGACTCTCAGGGAGATTGTTAAAAAGTACTCCGACTTTATAGCCTACCCCATAGTAATGGCTGCCGCAAAAAAAACCGACGACGGCGAAAAGGTCGTGGATACTGTCCTTAACTCGGGAAAGGCCCTGTGGCGCCGTCCTGAAAAAGAAGTAACGGAAGAGGAGTACGAGGAGTTCTACAAACACATCGCCGCCGACTGGGAGGCGCCCCTTGGGAGAGTTGTTTTCTCGGTAGAGGGGGGAGCGGAGTTCAGGGGTATTCTATATTTCCCGTCAAGGGCCCCCTTCGACCTGCACTACGCCCCCCGCAGCGAGGGGGTGAGCCTCTACATAAAAAGCGTCTTTATCATGAATGACTGCAAGGACCTCGTCCCTTCGTGGCTCAGGTTCATGCGGGGCGTTGTTGACTCCGAAGATCTGCCCCTCAATATATCCAGGGAGATTCTCCAGGAGGACCCCCTTATTCGGGTAATCAGGAGAAGCCTTGTACGCCGGATTTTAGCCGCATTAAAAAAGATGCTGGAGGAGGACAGGGAGAAGTATGTCCACCTCTGGAAGGAGTTCGGCCCCGTTATTAAGGAGGGGCTCGCCTCCTTTGACGGAGCGGACAGGGAGAACAGGGAGGCAATTTTGGACGTCTGCCTCTTCCACTCCGCATCGAAGGGCGGACTTGTCACCCTTAAAGAATATACGGATGGCATGACAGAAGAACAGAAGCCCATCTACTACCTCACGGGCAGAAAGCTTGAAGTCCTCCGGGGCTCCCCCCTGCTGGAAAAAGCTAAACACGGAGGTATGGACGCCCTCCTGCTGGCGGACCCTGTCGATGAGGCCATAGCGTCGGGCCTTCCCCCCTACCGGGGGCATGAGTTCAAATCCCTGGAGCGGGCCGACGCAGCTTCAGCTGAACAGAAGGACGCTCCCGCCCTCCCGGGAGGCCTCGTCTCCTTTTTGAAGGAGACCCTGGCGGCGACTGTGAAGGACGTAGTGGCATCATCCCGCCTTGTAGAGTCCCCCGCCTGTCTGGTAAACGACGACGAGGCCCCGTCGTTTAACATGGAGCGTTTTCTCCGCTCCATGGGGCAGGATGTGCCTCCGATAAAGAGAATTCTCGAAATAAACCCCGGGCACCCCGTCGTCAAAAACCTCGACCGGATGCTCTTGGAGGGGGAGTCCAAAGACAAACTTAAAGATTACGCGTTTTTACTTCACGACCAGTGCGTAGTGGCAGAGGGGGGCCAGATAGCCGATCCGGCGGCATTTGCCGGAAGGCTCTCTTCCCTTATGGCGGGATTGCCCGGGCCCGGCGGGGAAAACTCATGACCCCGGAGGGGCGCGCCCGTCTAAAGGCTCTTATTGCCGTTTCGGCGTGGGGAGGTTCTTTTCCTGCAATAAAAATTGCCTTGGCGGAGATCTCCTTCACCACTCTCATATGGCTACGGTTTGGGAGCGGCTTTCTGACCCTCCTACTGCTTCTGTTTATTCGAAGGAGGGCCGGGTTTTTACCCTTGAAAGAGGCGGTTATCTTTGCGGGACTGGGTTTTCTTGGACTATTCTTTCATAACTCCATTCAGACCTATGCCCTAAAGACCGTATCTGCGGGTTTATCCGGCCTGATTATTGCCGCCAATCCCATAGGCATTGCCGCTGCGGGAGTTCTTATCCTGGGCGAAAGGCTTGACCGTAAAACCGTTGCAGGCATCCTGCTTGCCGCCCTGGGAGTACTGGTTATTTTGGCCAAGGGAGACCCGGGAACTTTTTTATCCATGGGATTCAGTTTCGGGGAGTTGATAATGGTCTTCAGTGTCTTTACCTGGGCGCTTTTCACAGTATTTTCCAGAAAAGCCCTTCAAAAAACTCCCCCGGACGTCGGCATGACCTACGCCATCGGGTTCGGCTGGCTGTTTGCAGCCTTCCCGTTTTTTGGACTTGGGGGGACTGCCGAGTTATCAAACATTTCAGCGTCGACCTGGGTCAACATTCTCTTTCTCGGAGTGGTTTGCTCGGGCCTGGCCTACCTCCTATGGTATGACGCTCTGCTGGCTTTGCCCGTATCGGAGGCGGGGGTTTTCATGTACGTTAACCCTGTTGTTGCGGTAGTCCTGTCAGCCGCCTTCCTCGGCGAAGCTGTTTCATTGTCCATGCTAGCGGGAGGGGTCCTGGTATTTGCAGGGGTATGGTTCGTAAATGCCAGGCAAAAACGCCCGGCTAAGGCTGTGGATTAAAATTTAAGGAGAGTGGACTAATTGAAAATAACTTCAATGCCGCTGCCGGAGGGGCCTCTTTCCGGCGATGGCGCCCTGATAATCTATGTCTTTTCTGAAGAATCCCTGCCATCCGCTAAGCTATCTCCGGAGGCGGCTTCATCAGCGGAGAGACTTCTTAATGAACCGTCCTTCAAGGCCAAAAAGGGCAAAATTTCAAAAGCCCTCCTGCCCGGAACCGGCTTTTCCCGGCTCTGGCTTGCCGGTCTGGGCGATCGGAAGTCCTTTGACGGGGAAGTCCTGCGCTCGGTAAGCGCCGCCGTACTTCGTTCGGCAAAGGCCGAGGGCGTTTCCCGTCTCTCCGCCCTGCTGCCCCTAAACCCCGACTTCAGCCTCAGCGTTGCCGCAGCGGAAGGGGCGGAGCTTGGAGGGTACAGCTTTGACAAGTACAAGACGAAGAAGGAGGAAGACGCCCTTCCTTCGCCGGAGGAGTTTATCCTCTACGGAGGGGATGAAAAAGGCCTCTCCCTGGGCAAAACCCTCGCCTCTGCCCAGGCCTACGCCCGGGATCTTGCCAATGAGCCGGGCAACAGGTCCAATCCCCTTACTCTGTCTGAGACCGCCCTGCAACTGACCACCGCGGGTTTGCAGGTTGAAGTCTGGGATGAAAAGAAAATACTGGAAGAAGGCATGGAAGGCCTTTATTCAGTGGGAAAGGGCTCTGCCACCCCTCCCAGGCTTGTTCATATCCTGTGGAAGCCTGAAGGAGAAGAAAATAAAAAAATAGCCTTCGTCGGAAAGGGCATTACCTTCGACAGCGGCGGCCTGAACATTAAACCGGGCGACTTTATGCGCTCCATGAAGGCCGACAAGACCGGGGCGTGCAACGTGCTGGCCATCCTTCGGGCCGCGGCGGAGCTGAAGCTTCCCCTGGAGGTTAGGGGAGTGATCGCCCTGGCGGAGAACATGCCGGGAAGCCGTTCCTTCAGGCCCGACGACATTTTACGAATGAAAAACGGTAAAACCGTGGAGATCGACAACACCGATGCGGAAGGGCGCCTCGTCCTTGCCGACGCCCTGAGCTTTGCCTCCGAGTTCTCCCCCGACGTGATCATTGACATGGCCACCCTCACCGGCGCCTGCGCAGTGGCCCTGGGTAACAACATCGCAGGCCTCTTCACCCCTGACGACACCCTGGCGGAAAAACTGGCCGATTCCGGGAAAGAGTCGGGCGAACGCCTCTGGCGGCTGCCCCACGACGATGAAAGAATATTCGAATCCATGAAATCGCCGGTGGCGGACCTGGTAAACGCCGGCAGCAGATACGGCGGCGCCATCTTTGCAGCCCGCTTCCTGAAGGAGTTTGTGGGGGAGGGCCCGGCCTGGGCTCACCTGGATATCGCTGGAGTGGACTTCAACAAAGAAGAACGGTCGGTCTACAGCAAGGGCGCAAGCGCTTTCGGAGTAAGAACCTGCATCCGCTACCTGCTGTCGCTGGCCGCAAGGTAGGGGCATTTTCCTCTGACCCTGACTGCATCCTGCCATCCCGAACGTCGCGAAGCGGAGGAGGGACCGGGCCTGGGTTTTGGCAATTTAAACAAAAGTAAAACCCGGGTCCCTCACATCCGTTCGGGATTACTTTCTATTTCCCCACGCAGAACTGGCTGAAAATATGGTCCAGAAGCGCGCCGCTCCCCGCTTCGGCTATTCCCAGCAGCCGCTCCATGGCGCTTCTTGCGCCGGTCAGGCACTCTGCGGCGGCGTCGTGTCCCGCCCCGGACTCCATCGCCCGGTAGCCCTCTTTAAGAAAGCCGATGGCATCCCTAATCTCCCCCACCTGCCGGGCGGTGGCATTTAGACCGTTGTCCAGCGTGCCTCCTCCTGCGATGGCCGATACCGCGGCGTCCTTCAGCCCTTCCAGCCCTGCTCCCGTCATGGCGGAAATAGACAGAACAGGGCTCTCCTGCAGAAGGTCGGCAATCACCTCCGCAGTAGTTTTGCCGGCAATGTCCCTGCCTGGCGGAAGGTCGCACTTGTTCACCGCCACCACGTGGGGAAGGTCCCTTAATTTTTCCGCCATTAAAAGGTCGAACGGAGAGGGGGGGACGCTCCCGTCTACCACCCAGATCCTCACGTCAGCCCTTTCAAAGGCCTCCTCGGCTTTTGAAATACCTATGGCCTCCACCTCGTCGGAGGCCGTCCCCAGCCCTGCGGTATCCACAAGCCTCAGGGGAATGCCCCTGTACGTAAGCACCTCTTCAATAAGATCCCTGGTAGTTCCGGGGATGGAAGTGACTATAGCCCTTGACTCCTTCAGCAGCGCGTTGAGGAGGGATGATTTTCCCACGTTGGGCCGCCCCACGATGACCACTCTTATTCCCTCCCTGAGGAGCAGGCCGGTGGAGCAGCGGTCGAGAAGGTCCTCCAAGCTTTGCGTCAGCGCCTGGATGGATTGAATGATCCCGTCCTCGTCGCTCTCAAGGGAAGAGTCGTCTTCGGATAGGTCCAGGGAGACCTCCAGCTCTCCGGAGAGGGAGAGCAGTTCGTCATAAATATCCCCCGCAAAGTCCGCCAGCTCGCCCTTAAGCGTTCTTGCGGCGGCCTTAAGGGCCTCGTCGCTCCGGGATCTTATTATTCCCAGCACCGCCTCGGCCCTGGTGAGGTCGATCCTTCCCGACAAAAAGGCCCGTTTTGTAAACTCGCCGGGGTCAGCCGGACGGGCTCCGCCGCACAACAGCAGATCAAGGCATTTTCGCGCCACCAGGACGCCGCCGTGGGTGTGTATCTCCACAATCTCCTCCCCGGTGTAGCTTTTCGGCGGCGCAAACCAGACCGCCAGCACCTGGTCAAGGGCCTCTCCGTTTTCATCAAGCAGATAGCCGTTTCTCAGGTATCGGGGGGGAGTTTGAGCCAGGGGGACCGTTAAAGAGAGCAATCGATCCGAAATTTTTCTGGCGCCTGGCCCCGACAGGCGCACAATGGCTATTCCCGCCTCGCCCCAGGCAGTGGCGATGGCGGCGATGGTGTCGTTTTCTTCCCGCAGCGAAACGGATGAAGTCATGGCTCTCTCCTCCCGGCATGAAAAACAATATCTGAGGGTATATTACATCAAACTGCGCCAGGACGGGTAAAAAAACTCCCCTCCCGGAAGGGAGGGGAGTTTTATCAGCAAAAAGGAGCTTCGTCTAGTGAACCGCAGGGATGGCCAGTTCGTTTACTGCCTCCGCAAGGCGCTTCATGCCTTCTTCTATCTGCTCGGGGGTGGAGAAGGTGTAGTTCAGCCTGGCGTGGTGAATCCCCGTGCCGGGGGTCGGGCAGAAGGGGTCGCCGGGGACGAAGGCCACCTTTTTGTCAATGGCTATTTTGAAAAGATCGTTGGTGTTGATCTTGGGGAAGTTTATCCAGTAGAAGAAACCGCCCTCGGGCTTCACCCAGGTGGCTCCCATGGGTGCAAGGTATTTTTCAAGGTTCTTCTCCATGGCGTCCCTCTTCACCCTGTAGTTTTCAATAATGGTGGGAAGATGGCCGTCCAGGTGCCCCTTGTTGCAGTATTCCGCTACCAGGGCCTGGGTTATGGTGCTTGAGCACAGGTCCGTGCCCTGCTTAAAGACTGTGAGGTTCCGTATAATCTCCTTCGGTCCCGTTACCCAGCCGATTCTGGTGCCGGGGGACAGGATTTTGGAGAAGGAGCCCGCGTAAATTACTCCGTCGTCGTGGAAGGAGAAAATCGAGGGCAGGTGTTCCCCGTCGTACCTCACGTAGCCGTAGGGGTCGTCCTCGAAGACGGGAACGTTGTATTTTTTGGAAATCTCGACGAGTCTTTTTCTGCGCTCCACGGACATGGTGGAGCCTCCGGGGTTGTGGAAGTTCACTATGGTGTAGATGAACTTCACCTTCTTGCCCTCCGCCCTGGCCTTTTCAATCTTCTCGGGGATCATGTCCACCATCATGCCCTCCCTGTCGGTGGGAATGCCGATGAAGTCACCCCCGTGATTGAAGAAGACTGTCAGCGCCGCCAGGTACGACGGGTCCTCGGTGATGATCAGGTCGCCCTCGTCGATCATTGCCCACGCAAAGAGGTCAAGGGCCTGCTGGGAGCCGGTGGTGATAAGCATTTCATCGGGGTTTACCTTCCGTCCCATCCTGGGCGCGGTCCACTCGGCCAAAAATTCCTTAAGGGGGGGGTACCCTTCTGTGGTGCCGTACTGAAGAAGGTTTGCCCCGTCGTCCTTAAGAATGTGAACCCCTTCGTAGAACTTGTCCACGGGGAAAACCTCCGGCGCCGGCATGCCGCCTGCAAAGGAAATCATCCCCGGCTGCCTTATCAGGGCAAGCATCTCCCTGATGGGCGAAGGCCTGCTGTTTTTCGATATGTTGCTGAAATTTTCCTGCCAGATTTTGCTCATTTTTTACCCTCCCTTGAGTTATGGAGATTTAACGCAATGTTCGGATTTTACGCTATAGAAGCTAAAAGGCCTGCAATGCAGGTTTATTATAGCATGAAGAAGGAGAAAGGGCGGATAAAATCCGTCCTTTCTCCCTTTAGCGCTGCGGGGTATCTATTAAAAAACCGGCGGGTTTAAACCGCCGGTTCTGCCTGTTTTAGAAGTGTGTGGTTTATTTCGGTTCTATTGCCGAGGCGTTGTTCCTTAGCCGCAGCAGCCTCCGTTCGGTGGGGGGGTGGGAGTTAAATCCGCTGGGGGACGTCTTGTAGCCCGCCGCCTTCATTTTTTCCATGGCCCGAACTAAACCCCACGGGCTGTATCCGGCCTTGGCCGTAACCCTAAGACCGTAGTCGTCGGCGGCCACCTCCTGCTCCCTGCTGAAGCCTGATTCCGCAAGGGCTATGCCCAGGCCTCCGGCAATCTCCCTGGTGGTATCTCCCTCAAGGGCGTGAAAGAGCAGGCCCCAGAGGAGGTTTCGCCCCACCGACTGGTTATAGTGCCCCAGCTGGACGTGCCCTGCCTCGTGACCCATGATTCCGGCTATTTCGTCCTCGTGGTCCAGGATGGCCATAAGGCCGGTGGTAACGTGAAAGGAGTGATTGCCGGGCGAAAACTGCACCCATGCGTTGGGTTCTTTTTTATTCTCGTAATTAACCGGCTTTGCCTCAAGGCCCGCAGCCTTTGCTATGTTCTTCCAGGCCCTGTTTACCATGGCCTCGTCTATGGCCCCCTCCAGAGGGGCGACGGCAATGAAAGCGACAAGGAAGACCGCGGAAAGTATCTTAACAACTCTCTTCATTTTTAGCCCTCCTCTACTGGATAAATTTTTCACCCCAATTCTGACCTGTTTCCTATCTGCAGAAAAGGGGAAAATTACGTATAATGTCCTAACAATGATTACTGGTGGTGAAAAGATTTAATGGGCCGGGTGAGCGTGAACAACCTAAAAGAAGGCATGATCCTTGAAGAGGACCTCTCGGCGCCCAATGGCAGATTTATCCTGGGAAAGGGGGCCGTCCTAAAGGAGAGCCATATCCGCATGTTCAAGATATGGGGAGTGGCCGGCGCCTCCGTGGAGGGGGCGGAGGACGGCGAAATAGTGCGGGAGGAGGAGCTCCGGGAGGAGGCCCTCAGGGCCGCCCGGGCCTTTGCGGACTCCTACTTCCCCCCCGCCGGAGAGGAACCGCTTCCTGCGGCTGCAATCCGGGACTTCTGCGCAAGGAAGTTTGCCGCCCAAATCGAAGGGGGTAAACCGCCGACTCCGCTGCCTGTCATGGACGCCTTTCCCCGTCCCCCAGAGGGCCACTTCGGCAGGACCTTCTCCGCCTGGAACCTGGCGAAGAACGAAGTCCGCCTTGTCTCCTTCCCCGACATCTACTTTAAGATACAGGACGTAATAAACTCGCCCCTGAGCTCCGCCACCTCCATTGCCAAGGTGGTGGGCAAGGACCCAAGCCTCACCGCCCGGCTGCTGCGGCTGGTGAACAGCTCCTTTTACGGCTTTCCCAACCCCATTCAGTCCATCCCGAGGGCCATTGCCATCATAGGCTCCAACGAACTGACTGCCCTTGCCCTGGCCGTATCCACCATGACGGTTTTCAAACACGTCCCCCCGTCCTACGTGGACATGAAGTCCCTTTGGATGCACTCCATCGCCTGCGGCGTCTTCTCCCGGCTGCTGGCCTACTCGAAGCGGATAAGAAACGAGGAGAGGTTCTTCCTCGCCGGGCTGCTCCACGACCTCGGCAGGATTATCCTCTACACCAAGACCCCGGCCGAAATGACCTACGCCATCGAGCTTTCCGTCTTCGAGCGCATCCCCCTGTGGAGGGCGGAGAAGCGGGTTTTCGGCTTCGATCACTCCTCAGTTGGAAGGGTGCTGCTGGAGGCCTGGAACATCCCCGAGAGCATCCGCAAACTGTGCGACTTCCACCATGCGCCTCTGGACGAGAACGCCCCGGAGGAGGCCCTTTTCGTCCACGCCGCCGACTACATTGCCAACGGCCTCCGCATAGGCACCAGCGGCTCCGTCTACCTCTCTCCGGTGGAGGCGGAGGTGTGGGAGGCCCTGGAGCTCGAGGAGGGAGACATGGAGTCCATCCTCGTCCAGGGTGAGAGGCAGATCAGGGAGATTATGAACATCTTCCTGGTGGCGTAGGGAGGCCCGGCCATGACTGCGGAAAACTATGAATCCATGAAGGAACGGCTGGAAATTCTCTCCGGCGAGCGGGAGACGGCCAAGCGCCTTCTTGACTCCGCAGTGGACTCCCTGGGCTTTTCCGTGGTGGTTAACGAAGATTTTTCCCGGTACGCCCTCTTCGAGGAATGCGCTCGCAAGGTGAGGACCTTCATCGCCTTTGAATCCCTGGCCTTCCTGGTCTTCTCCCCCGACGGACTTGACTTTTCCCTGGCCTACTGCGACCCTCCCGGAGAGGCCCCCTTCTTTGAAGGCGAGATAGACCCGCTGATTGAAGACAGGACCTTCGCCTGGGCGGTGGACCGGAACAGACCCGTCATAGTAACCGCGAGCGCCGGCGAGAGGCAGCTCCTCCTTCACTCCATCACCACCCAGAACCGGTCTATGGGCATGTTCATAGGGCTGCTCGGGGAGGATGAAAGCGCCATCCTCGACCTCTCCTTCGCCTTTTTGACCGTAGTGCTCAGCGCCGTGGCGGGCCTGTTGCAGAACGCCGAGCTCTTCTCCGTAATCCGGGAGCTGAACAGCGAACTAACCAAAAAAATCGAACGGCTGGAGGAGTCGGAGCAGAGTCTGGCCGAGGCCATGAGGGCGAGGGATACCTTTTTGGCAAATGTCAGCCACGAAATCCGCACCCCCCTCAACGGAATCCTGGGAATGACCTCCCTGCTGGGGGACACCTCCCTGGACGGCCGCCAGAAGGAGCTCCTCAAAATCCTGGGGGACGAGTCGTCCTCCCTGCTAAGGCTTATAAACGACCTGCTGGACTTTTCAAAGATGGAGGCGGGGAAGCTCTCCTTCGAGAACGCCCCCTTCGATTTCATGGAGTTCTGGGAGGGCATAAGGGACAGCTTCGCCCCCAGGGCTAGGCAGAAAAATTTGAAGTTCAGAATGGAGCTGAAGGGTGAGCCGCCTCAAACCGTCTGCGGCGACTCCCTGAGGATAAGACAGGTATTCGGCAACGTGGTGGGCAACGCCATTAAGTTCACCTCCAAAGGGGAGGTGTCCGTCACGGGGGAGGTTGCCCCCGGCGCAGACGGCCAGGTTATTCTCACCGTGGACGTTCGGGACTCGGGTATAGGCGTGTCGAAGGAGCAGGCCGCCAGGCTTTTTCAGCCCTTCACCCAGGGGGATTCTTCCACCACAAGGAAGTACGGGGGGACCGGCCTGGGGCTTGTCATCTCCAGGCGGCTGCTGGAGGGCATGGGCGGTTCTATATCCATTGAAAGGACGGGCGGCCCGGGCGCCCACTTCAGGTTTTCCGTCCCTCTGACGGTTCTGAAAGGGCCGGTCAGGGTGACTGAAGAAGGGGATGAGGGCGGACTTCCCGACTTCCCCGGCGGATACTCGGTCCTCGTGGCAGAGGATAACGACACCAGCAGGCTTGTGGCGGTCTCCATGCTGAAGAAACTTGGGGTGCCCTCGGTGGACACGGCCAGGGACGGCGCCGAAGCCATTGAAAAACTCTCGGCGTCAAGGTATGATCTGGTACTCATGGATATCCAGATGCCCGTCATGGATGGTATCGAGGCGGTTACCGTCATCAGGGACCCCTCGTCCGCCGTCCTTGACCACGATGTCTTCGTTTCGGCAATGACGGCCAACATCCTCCCCGCCGACCGGGAAAAGTACATAGCCGCAGGAATGACGGAGTACATAAGCAAGCCCGTACTCATGGACGAACTCAAGGCGCTCTTCGCCAGGGCCCTGGGCGGGGAGGGCGCCCGTCCCCGGCAGGAAAAGGCTTCAGACGCCGTCTTCAGGAGAGACCTTCTGCTGAACCGGGTGGGAGGGGACGAAGAGATTTGCGCCATGGCGCTGACCATGTTTGTGGACGACTCTAAAAAGCTGTCCGAAGACCTTGCGTCCCTCCTTGAAGCCGGCGATTATAAAGGGGCGCGGATGAAAGGCCATACCCTCAAGGGCGCCGCCGCCAATGTGGAGGCGGATGAAATAAGAGCGGCCGCCGCCGCAATAGAGGCTGCGGCTGAAAAGGAAAACGGGCCGGAGGCTCTTGCGGCCCTTAAAAACCTTTTTGAAGCGTGGGATCGTTTTGCCGCCGCATCGGGCGAATACCTAGTGAAAGGATGAACCGCGTTGGCCAGGATACTGATCGCAGAAGATGATTCCACCTCCCTGTTTATTCTAAAGTCGCTCCTCGAAAAATGGAGTCATGACGTAATTGCCCTCGGGGACGGAACTGAAGCCCTGGCGGCAATGAGGGGTAAAAACCCGCCCCTGTTGGCTATCCTTGACTGGATGCTACCCGGCATGAGCGGACCTGAAATCTGCCGGGAGCTCAGGGAGAGCGCGGGCGACGACAAGCCCTACCAGTACATCATCCTTCTCACCGTAAAGGGGGAGAAGGAGAGCATAGTGGCGGGATTGGACTCCGGCGCCGACGACTACGTAATTAAGCCCTT
>JAAYQT010000275.1 GCA_012519165.1 Synergistaceae bacterium | reverse complement strand
GACGGACTCTGCGGCCCTCGTCATGGCGTCAATGGCCTTCTCTTCGAAGGCGGGGAGGGTAACGTCCCTTTTTTTTACCCACGAGGGTGCGTCCTCACTCTTTGCCGCCGCCAAACGGCCGTCCGCAAGGGCGAGGTAGAAAGTGGCCGCCGCCCCCCTGCCCAGCTCCTCCTTCAGCGCAAGGCTGTAGGCGGCCAGTTGGAGGTTTTTGCCGTATCGGTCGGCCTTGCCGCTCTTATAGTCAAAGATCATGTAGGAGCCGTCCGTGAGCAACTCCAGCCTGTCGCACCGGCCCTTAAAGGCGACTTTGTCAATTACCATCTCCGGCAGGCTGTACTCAAGTTTTTGTGTTTTTCGGGCCCGGGCAAGGCCGTCTTTTTCCATCCCGTCCTGCACGGCCCCCAAACGAATGTTGGCCTTAAGCTGAGCCGGCCTGTGGCGGGAGAGGCCCGGATGGGAGAGGAGCTCGGGGTACTCGGCGCCGTAGGCCTCGTCAAACAGCTCTTGGGCAAGGCTCTCAAGGGCGCCCCCGGAAAGGGTGTACTGCTTCCATGCAAGCTCCCAGAGCTTGTGGTAGCCGTTGCCCGCCCTCAGGGGGTTGAATAAATCCTCCCCTGCGGGCTCCAGACCCGCCTTACGGCAGTAGTAGAAGAAGGGGCAGTCGGCGTAGTCGTCCAGGCCGCTCAGGTAGAACTCCCCGCTTTCGGCAGGGGGGGCAATTTTAGACGGGGCGCCCCTGTCTACTCCCTTGGGGCCGCCGCTTGTGGCGGAAGTTTCCACTCCCCGTACCAGGGGCTCGCCGGGGCGGGGCAGCATCTCTCCCAGGGAGCGGACCACTGGCTCCGCAGCAGGGAGGAGCCACCTGCTCTTTGCCGCACCGTCTATGAAGGGGGAGGGGGGCAGGGGGCGGCCGCCGCCGTCGGCCAGAGGGTAGACGAAGAGGCAGAGCTCCGTTCCCGAGGCGGAGAGGCGCCGGAATAGTGCCTCCCGCTGGCGGCGTTTTTCAGGAACCAGGGGCAGGTGGCTCGCCCCGAGGTTAAGGCTGTCGTGGAGGGCCGCCTTTCGGTCGTCGCTCAGCAGGGGGGACTCCCTTATCAGCCCCGGCCACCGGGAGGCGGTGGCGCCGGGGAATACCCACACGGGGGCGGAGGTCAGGGCCGGGGGTGTGCCGGGGTGGAGGGATACGGCGGGGGTTACCGGGGGCGGCGTCCTGGTGAAGGCCGTCTCAGCCCATCTCTCCAGGAAGGCCATGGCCTCCCCCGCCCGCAGGGGCTCCCCGGCGCCGGGGCCGAGGTCCCGCTTCAGGTCCCTAAGGGCCCGCTCCTTCTCCCGGGCCTCCAGTACCGCTCCGTTTAACACTCGGAGGCTCTCGTCCAGGGAGGGGTATGGGGCCCCCTCCCTGATGAGGCGCTTCAGCTCCTCCCCGCCGGGGGCCAGGTCCGCCAGGGCGGCGATGAGTTCCGCCGGGTCCCCTCCCTTTGCGACTGTGTCCGTAAAGGCAAGGGCCCTGGCCAGGGCGCGTGGCAGGGCGCCTCCCTCTTCTTTCGCAAATTTAATCCAGGCCTCCCTGCCCGAGGGGAGTTTTGCAGCGAAGGCCTCTCTGGGGAAATCCAGGGGGGCGAAGAGGGGCCCTGACAGGAAGTCCGCCGTCTCGCCGGGGGGCCACCCCTCAAGGGCCATGTCCACCGCCCGGACTGCGCTCTTCCACAGGACGGTGGCCGAGACCACCATGCCCTCTTTGGGGCAGAAGGGTACGCCGTACCTGGCAAAGCTCTCCGAAATAGAGGCAAGGTCGCCCTCGTCGCCGCATACTGCAATTCCGCCCCAGCCGGGAAAATCCAGGGGGCAGGCGTCCGCCAGGCGGCCCTCCCCGCAGGACCAGAGGACAAGCTCCCTTGCCAGGGTATCGGAGGCAAGGCGGAGGTCGCCGCCGCCAAGGCAGAGGGAAGGGGTGGCGCTGCTTTCCACCCTAGTTGATGGGGCGTCGGGGAACTGGTCAAGGACGGTGTAAAACTGACCTTCGCCGCATTCGGGAACGAAGAGCTCCAGGTCGGCCCCGGCGTTTTCAAGGGCCCTGATAAACCGCAGCTGCCCCGAGGCGAAGCTTAAAAAACCTGCCGCCGTGATTGAGAGCCCCCCGGCATATTCAGCGGCTGTTTTAGAGGAGGACAGAAGATCCGCCCCCAGGGAGGGAATCTGGGCGCTGTCGGAGAGGCCCAGCTCCTCCAGTGCTGCGGCGTAGTCCCTGAAGATCCGGCAGAGGACTCCCCCCTCGTCCCTCGGCCTTGAACAGCCCCCCTCCTCCGGGCAGCCGTCGCAGCCCAGGGAGGCCGCAAGGCCGCCCAAGGTCACGTCCTCCCGAAGAAGCTCCCGGACGGACTGGCCCGCCATCTCCACGAAGCCGTCGGCGAAGGCCCCGGGCGGCAGGTCTTCGGCAAAGCGCTCCCGAAGGGACTTAATAATGCCCCTGAGGAGGAGCCAGTGGTCTGGCGGGTCTATCTGGGCCCTGGGTTTTATTCCGGCGGCCTCCAGGAGGGCCCGGTACAGGTCGTCCCAGACCATAATTCCCCTTTGAAGGCCCTGGCCGCCGAAAAAGCCCCCCGGCGTCTCGCGGTCGCCCGCAAGCAGCATGTCAAGCAGAAGGGGTTTGTCCCGGTTTGAGGGGACGAGGAAGACCCGCCCCGGCTCGTCCGCCCGCGCGGCCAGCAGGGGGGCAATATGGGAAGGGTTGCGGTAGTTATGAATAATCAGGGCAATCGCCTCCTTGGTGTCTGAAAGAAGTGTAGCACAGGGGGAGGGGATGATTTTTGAATGTTTTCTCCGGATAAACTTTGG
>JAAYQT010000274.1 GCA_012519165.1 Synergistaceae bacterium | reverse complement strand
TCCATCGACTATGGTTTTATCGCTTGTGCGCCATATTACCGACTTGTTCATGGCGTCCTCCGACGCTACGGAAGCCTGCAGGACTGCGGTCTGCCCGACAACCAGGTTCAGTGAGGCGTAAGGCAGGCTGACGCCGGTAACGGGGCCGTCCGGGTCCGCGTCGGGAGGGGTTGCGGCCCTTATGGCGGCATTCACATTCAGATGGCCGTCAGTGGCGACCTTGCCTTTCAGCTTGTCGTTTGGCGTGACGTTCTTTAGTATGCGGGCCTTTATCTGGGTAGCGGTTTCAGTCGGATAAGCGGCGGCAATGAGGGCCGCAGCCCCCGCCACGTGCGGCGCGGCCATGGAGGTGCCGGAGTCCGACGCGTACTTTTTTTCGGGGAACGGGAGCGTGCTGAATACTTTTCCCCCGGGGGCGGCGATGTGGACGTAGTTGGGGCTGTAGTTCGAAAAGACGGAGCGGCTTCCGTCTTCGTCTATGGACGCGACGGTAATGGTGTTGGTAAAGCGGAAGCTTGCAGGGTAGGGAAGCTGCCCCCGGTAGTCATTCGCGGGATTATATATGTCGGAACCCGGTCCTCTTGGGTTATCGATGTCCTGAAACTCATTGCCCGCAGCTAACACGAGGATTATGCCGGCGTCGGACATTGACCTGATTACGATGCCGTAGGGGTCGGATGCAGGGTTTAAAACAGGCTTATCCCACCCTCCCAGGGACATATTTACCACCCTGATGTTAAGCCCCTTATTTTTTTGTTCCAGCACATAGTTAAGGCCCGCTATAACACCGGCGTCGGATCCCCACCCATCATCGCCAAGGACCTTGACGCCGAGGAGGCCCACCGCCCAGTTTACCCCTGCAACGCCTATGGCATTGTTACCCTTTGCGCCTATGATGCCTGCAACGTGGGTGCCGTGCCCGTTACGATCCATGGGGTCTCTGTCGTTGTTAATTGCGTTGAAACCTTGTTTGCCGTCTTTATCCTTCACCACGTTATCTTTAAGATCCTCGTGGTTATAGTCTATCCCGGTGTCGACTACCGCAACAACAATGGCCTTGTCTCCGGTGAAGACGTACCAGGCAGCCGGAGCGTTTATCCTCTTCATCCCCCAAAGCTTATCGAAATGTTCGTCGTTCGGTTCCACCATTGCGCGCACCCTGTAGTTGGGAGACGCCCCTATCACCCCGGGCATACCGCTAAGGGCTGCCAGCAGCTGTTCGGTGGTCTTACCCTCGGCCTTCATGTGGACTATGTTCTTTCCGGCGGCGGAGGCAACAGCGCCGTAGGTCCGGACGGCGCGGGCCCCTACGGACCTGGCCGCAGCCTGCCCGGAGGACTGGAGCGCCGTTTCAAGGGCTAACCCCCTTGCAAAAATCGCCGCCGCAGGGGCCTCCAGCAGTACCAGCGCCTCTCCTTCCACGTAGTCCCCCGGCACGGGGGCGCCGTCGTAGGAGTAGATCTCCTGAAGCGCTGTATCCGCAAAAGCCGTTCCTGAAAACAGGAGCAAGCTGCATATAAGAACAATAAAAAAACTGAATTTTCCTCTCATTACATGCGCCGCCTTTTCGTGGAAAAAGCCTGAGGAACGGAAATGCCCTTCTGCACCTTGTTGGGATACGCCCCCTCGATCATGGGGTCCGACCCCATCTCCTCCAGCAGCTTGCTTGCGAATTCAGGGTCCTCGGCGGCCTTCTCGCTTCGCACAAAGAACATGCCCTTGCCGTTTGCCTCTGAAATTGCACTGTAGGTGTTTTCCACTGTCACACCGTACTTCAGGACCAGGAGTTCAGCCTGAATTTCGAGCATCATCGCGACGGCGGCGGTTCTGGCCTGCCCCTCAAGCGCCAGAACGCTCTCCCTTGCCTTGAAGAGTATCAGGTACTCCCCCGGCGCCGCGTCGGGCTTTAACGGAGCCTCAGGAAAGGAATCGCCCAGTTCTCCGGCGGCAAAGAGCGGCGTCGCGACAAGGGATGCAAACAGGACGACCGCCGCCAGGACTACAAATAAAAGTCCGTAAATTTTCGGGTTCATTTCTAGACCACCCCTCAAATGCTTTGATATTTTCTATGTGGTTATATTACCATGGGGTCTTAATAGTTCCCTTGTTTTATTTTCAGGGCAAGATGGACAAACCGGCCTGCCGTATGTCGAATTGTTGTTCGCAGACGGACCGGCCCGGAACGGTCTTTTTAAACCGGGGGTCGAATATAATGAAAAGCCAGGGCGTCGGGAAACTCCCGCTCACCCCGGCTCCTTACTTAACTGAAATCCGCTACGCGCCGGACGTTCTCAAGATTCTTGCAGCGTTCAGGGTCGCCAGCAGGGCCACTCCCACGTCGGCAAAGACGGCCTCCCACATGGTGGCAACGCCGAAGGCCCCCATTATCAGGACCAATACCTTCACCCCCAGGGCAAAAGCAATGTTTTGGTGCATTACAGTCTTTGTGCGCCGGGCGATGGCAATGCCCTCGGCGGCTCCGCCCGGGTCGTCATTAAGCAGCACCGCGTCGGCGGCCCCTATGGCGGCGTCGGCGCCCAGGCCGCCCATGGCAAACCCGGCATCGGAGGCGGCCAGCAGTGGGGCGTCGTTCATGCCGTCCCCGACGAAGACGGTTGTTCCGCCTACCCTTTTTTTTATGATCCTGAAGTGGTCGAGCTTACCGGCAGGCATGAGGCCTCCCTCCCACAGGTCGAGCCCCAGCTCCCGGCCCAGCTTTTCGGCGTTTTCCGGCCTGTCGCCGGAGAGCATGCCCACAGTGCGGACCCCAAGGGCTCTGAGGCGGTTTATTGCGGAGGGAGCCTGTTCTCTGGGCGTATCCTCCACTACTATGAACCCGGCGTACTCCCCGCCCCTTGCCACATGAACCGCAGCGCCGGGGCGGTCCTCCCAGCCCTCTGCAACCGCGACGCCGTGCTCTTCCAACAGTTTGGCGTTGCCCGCAAGGGTGAGAACTCCGTCCCTCTCAAGGCGGATCCCCAGGCCCGGAAGCTCCTCAATCAGGCCGTTTTCGCCTGCGCCGTTTTGCACGGCCTTTGCCACTGCCCGGGCGATAGGGTGATTTGAGCCCCGCTCGGCGGCTGCCGCTATTTCAAGCAGTTCTTCCTTCGTGAAGGAAGGCGACGGGTGAACTTCGCTTACCCTGAAGACCCCTCTGGTGAGGGTGCCCGTCTTGTCGAAGAGAACCGCCTTTGCGCCGGCGAGCCGCTCCAGTACGTCGCCGCCCTTAATAAGGATGCCCTTCCTGGACGCTGCGCCGATGCCGCCGAAGATCGCCAGGGGTATGGAAATCAGCAGAGCGCAGGGACAGGACAC
>JAAYQT010000273.1 GCA_012519165.1 Synergistaceae bacterium | reverse complement strand
CGGGCGCTACAACGCTTGTGGGAAACGCCGGAGGCGTTCTCTCCCAGGGGCCGTTGGCTTTTTTAATATCCGTTATTTCATGGCGGGCCGGCTTCTTTGCCATTGGCGCTCTTACCATTTTAATTTCTGCACTGTGCTGGGCGTTTATCCGAAACCGCCCCCAGGATATGGGCCTTCCCCCGCTGAACGAAAGAGAGATTGCCAGGTCAAAATCTGCTCCCGAGTCTTTCTCTGTTGCCGAGGGGTTAAGGGCGGTTATCCCGGCAAAAGGCATGCTTCTTACGGCCCTCTTCTACCTATTCAACCAGGCCGGCTGTTTTGCATTCATCAGTGCGTGGGGGATACCGTGGCTGGTCGCGGTCTATGGCCTTTCGGTTAAAGAAGCTTCCTCGTACTCCGTCATAGTAATCCTGGGTATGATGGCCGGCGGCTTTATAAACGGCTGGATTTCGGACAGGATGGGGAGCAGAAAAATTCCCATGCTGGCCGGATCCCTGGTCCACGCTGGACTTTGGGCCATTATTGTTTTCTATAACCGGGGCGTCCCTCCCGCAGAGTGGATGCGGGTCCTATTCTTTTTTCTTGGCCTCAGCAACTCTATCTTTGTGCTGGCCTGGTCCGTGGCCAAGGAACTTACCCCGGAAAAATACACGGGACTGGCCATCTCCGTGCTGAATGCCGCAAGCTTTTTGTCCATTGCAATTTTAACTTCGGCCATGGGGTGGGTTCTCGATCTTTTCGCCGGGATGGCCCCGGCGGACGCCTACAGGGCGGCCCTGTCCCTGCCTCTTGTTTCGGCGTCTCTTTCTTTCCTCGCGGCGGCCTTTGTGCCGGAGACTGGTCGGTATTTCAGAAAATAACCTTTAGTGGAGCAAACACTGGATTTTGGAAGGTTAGCCGACTTTTGGGCGGAAAGTATTTCAGGTAGCTTGTAAAATTGGTAGTAAATTGCCCGAAATGAGAAAAAAACCTTGACATCATTGCAAAAATCCCTTATTGTTTCTTCGTGGCCTGCGCCACGAAATTTCATTAAGTTTTAGGAGGCTGTTTTTGGATGAGTCAGGGCACAGTAAAATGGTTTAACGACAGCAAGGGGTATGGTTTCATTACGACGGACGAAGGGAAAGACGTATTCGTGCATTTTAGCGCCATCAGCGGAGAGGGCTTCAAGACTCTCGCCGAGGGACAGAAGGTTTCTTTCGACGTCGTCGATGGAGACAAGGGGCCTCAGGCTGCCAACGTAAACAAGATATAGACTTTATTCCGAACTTAATATTAGTTGCAAGGGTCGCCAGTTCATGTGAATTGGCGACCCTTCCTGTTTCTATCCCTGTGAATCCCGTTTGCCCTTGCGGGCGGGGCGGCCGGACTCCTGGAATCTTCCCCTTCCCTGCCTGCTTCTGTGAGGGGATGTGAATAGCGAATCCCGTCCGCCTCCTTCCTCCAGAAGCCCTCTCCTTTCAAGCCCCCTTGAATCCGCCTCAAATCGCGATAGGGCCACAGGGAGAAGTTCGACCATCACGTGATCGTCCTTAACCTTTATTACGCCGATTTCGGAGCGGTCTACGTTGAGGGAAGTGCAGACCGCCTGAAGGACTCTGCCCACGTCCCAGCCGTCGGCCAGTCCCTTGCTGAGGCGCAGCATAGTCCCCTTGGGTCGTTTGTCCCCCCGCCG
>JAAYQT010000272.1 GCA_012519165.1 Synergistaceae bacterium | reverse complement strand
GTTGGGGTAGCGGCCGTTGGGGGCGTCAAGGTAGACCTTGAAGCCGTCGGGGTAGCCCGCCTCCGCCACAAGTTTTTTGGCCTGCTCCGGGTCGTACTCGGGCCCGGGAAGGTCCTCCACGTAGCCCCTGCGGCCCTTGAGCACCATCTGGTTGGTGGCGTAGGCGTTGCCGTTCATAATCATCTTGACGATGGAGTCCCTGTTGATGGCCAGAGACAGGGCCTTCCTCACCCTCGGGTCCGTAAAGGGGTTTTTGTCCAGGTCGATGATGCCGGGGCCCTTCTCCCTGTGGGTATCCACGTGGAAGTAGATGAGCCTCTCGCTGGGCCTGTCGATGACGGCTATTCCTTCGGTGGCCTTAAGCTTGTCCACGTCCCGGACGGGCACGTCCTCGATGACGTCCACCTCGCCGGTGAGGAGGGCCGCCGTGCGGGTGGCGGCGTTGCTGATGGGCCTCATGGTCACCTTTTTGATTTTGGCCTTCTCCCCCCAGTAGTTCTCGTTGGCCGCCATGGTGATATGATCCTCCTTCACCCACTCCACAAAGGAGTAGGGGCCGGTGCCCACGGGGTTCAGGTTGAACTCCGTCTCGCCCGCCTTCGTCCTGTAGGCCTTGGGCAGGATGCGAAGGGGAACCAGGGACTCAAGCAGGATGGCGGTGGGGGCCTTGGTGATAATCTTCACCGTGTGGGGGTCCGCAATCTCCACCCTGTCGATGGAGGCGGTGAAGTTCTTGAGCAGGGAGTCCCGGCACACGTCGATGGTGTAAGCCACGTCCTCTGCCGTAAAGTCGCTTCCGTCGTGGAATTTGACGCCCTTCCTCAGGTTGAAGGTCCAGGTGAGCTGGTCGTCGCCGATGGTCCAGGATTCCGCCAGGGCCGGGTAGGCCACGCCCGCCGCGTCATTGTTCAGCAGGCCGTCGTACATGTACCTTCCCATGGTGTTGGTGATGGTCTCGTCCTGCTGGGAGGGGTCCATGAAGAGGGCGTCGGACGCAAGGCCGATTACGATGCTCTTCTCCGCCGCCGCCGGAAGGGCCGCCGTAAAGAGCGCCACTACCGCAAAAACTACCGCAAACTTTCTCATTAGCTCATTCCTCCTTTAATCTTGAGTGTTGCAGGGGTTATTATAAACTATTTCAGCCGTAAAGGTGACAGGCCACAAGCCTCCCCTCCGCCTCCCTCAGGGCCGGCCTTTGTGTTGCGCAGACCGGCATTTTGCGGCGGCACCGGCTCTCGAAGGGGCACCCTGCGGGCAGGTCTATGGGGCTGGGGACATCCCCCTGGAGGGGCTCGCCCCTATGGCGCCTGTCCAGCGTAGGGGCTGCGGCCAGGAGGGCCTCCGTGTAGGGGTGGAGGGGGCGGCCGAAGATGGCGTCCCTGTCCCCCTGCTCCACTATGAACCCCAGATACATGATGCCGAGCCGCTCGGTGACGTGGCGCACCACCGACAGGTCGTGGGCGATGAAGAGGTATGAGAGGCCGAACTCGTCCCTGAGGTCCATCATGAGGTTCAGCACCTGGGCCTGGATGGACACGTCCAGGGCGGACACGGGCTCGTCCGCCACAATGAAGCCGGGGTTTGTGGCCAGGGCCCTGGCAATGCCTATCCGCTGCCTCTGCCCCCCGGAAAACTGGTGGGGGTACCGGTCCGCCTGTTCGGGCCTGAAGCCCACAATATCCAGGAGCTTCAGTGCTGCGTCCGCCGCCTCGGCCCTGCCGCTCACGGTACGGTGGAAGAGCATGGGCTCCATGACTATGTCCCTAATCCTCTGCCTGGGGTTAAGGGAGGCGTAGGGGTCCTGGAAGATCATCTGCATCTTTTTGCGGACGGGCATGAGCTCCGAAGGGGTTAGGGACGTAATATCCTCCCCGTCGAAGACAATCCGGCCTGACTTCGGCTCAAGGAGGCGCACCACCGTCCTTGCGGTGGTGGACTTTCCGCAGCCCGACTCCCCCACAAGGCTGAAAACCTCCCCCCGGCCTACGCGGAAGGAGACGCCGTTCACTGCGTGGACAGTCCTGGACGCGCGCCCTGCGAGCCTGTCGAAAAAGCCCCGTTTGCCCGTGAAGGACTGGACCAGGTCCGTGACTTCCAGGATGAAATCCGCGTTCCTATTCATCTGTGCCGCCCCCTT
>JAAYQT010000271.1 GCA_012519165.1 Synergistaceae bacterium | reverse complement strand
CGTCCAGGCCCGAGTAGAGGTCGTAGACGGCCCTCCAGTCATCCCCTGCGGGCCCCAGGTCGTCAGAGTGGAGGGACGTAAGCCCGAAGGCCGCCGCAGCCGCCCCGGCCCTGGCCGCAAGCTGCCGCAGCCTTACACGGTCGGGGACGGGCTTTTGTGACCGCACCCAGCTCACCGCCGTCTCCCTGAGTACCCCCGTGGGCTCGCCCCCTTCGTCCAGGTCCACCACTCCCCCGGCAAAGCGGGTATCGCCGGTGATGCCAAGCTGTTTTAAGGCGGCGGAGTTAAGCACAGCAACGTGGCCGCAGACCCTGGTAAGGACCATGGGGTTAGCGGGGGCGAGGTCGTCAAGGTCGCCCCTTTCAAAAATCCGGCCGTCGTCGAAGAGCTCGTGGTTCCAGCCCCTGCCCGTAATCCACTCCCCCGGCGCGGGCCTCTCCCTGTTGATAAAGGTCCGCACCCGGTCTCGCACCTCGCCCGCGGAGCGGCTTCCTGTAAGATCCGCCTGCTCCAGGGAGAGGGCGAAGGATAAAAAGTGCATGTGGCCGTCTATAAGGCCCGGCAGCATGAGCCGCCCGCCCAGGTCCACCCGCTCCGCATCCCCGGCCATGAGGGCCAGGTCCGACGCCGCGCCTACTGCCGCAATGGTCTGGCCGTTTGTCAGGAGGGCCTCAGCCCACCCCGACGGCGTATATACTTTGCCGTTTAAAAAAAGAGTATTGCCCATGATTAATACCTCCCTGATTCATTGAAAAACATTATACCTTCCCCTGCAAGTTCGGCTATAATTCAGTCAAAGAATTTTATTTTTAAGGAGCTGTCTAAAAATGGAAAAACTGCCCCGTTCCAAGGGGTGCTTCGTCTGCGGATCCCCGGAGGAGAACAGCCGCAGCCTGGGAGTGGACATCTTCTGGGACGGCGAGAACGAGCGTACCGTCATAAAATTCCTGCCCGACTCCACCTGGTGCGGATACGAGGGCATAGTCCACGGGGGTATTATAGCCTCTATTTTCGACGACGCCATGGCATGGGCCGCAAGACAGGCCGCGGGAGGCTGGGCGGTCACCGGGGAGATGTCCGTTCGGTATCTGCGGCCCGTTAAGGCGGGCATGGAGTACACTGCCGAAGGCCGGGTGTCGAAGCAGTCGGGGAGAAGGCTTACCACCGAGGCCGCCCTCACCGGGGAGGACGGCAAAAGGGCTGCGGAGGCCACGGCTCTGTTTATAAAAATGCCCGCACGAAAAGGGCGGGATGGAGTAGAATAAGACTGGTATAACTTTCGTTTCTGCCGTTCCGGCTGCCTTAAACCGGGACTACGGGTTTTTAAGGAACAAAAATTTTTCGGAGGTGGATATCATGTTCCAGGTAAACGAACTGAACAAAGAGGCGATGACCGTCCGTCTGGATGGTCCCCTGCCCGAATACCCCCCCTTTGACGAGAGGATGAGGCGGGCGCCCGACCGGGGCTGGACCCTGAACAGGGCCGAGACGGAGCTGGCCCTCAAAAACGCCCTCCGGTACGTGCCGGAGGAGCACCACAAGGCCCTAATCCCCGAATTTCTGGAGGAGCTCCGCACCATGGGGCGGATCTACGCCTACCGCTACCGCCCCGCAGGGCGCCTGAAGGGGCGCCCCGTCCACGAATACAAGGGAAAGTGCCTGGCGGGCAAAGCCTTCCAGGTAATGATAGACAACAACCTGGACTTCGACATCGCCCTCTACCCCTACGAACTGGTCACCTACGGCGAAACGGGCCAGGTCTGCCAGAACTGGCTCCAGTACCGCCTCATCATGAAATACCTTGAAGAGCTCACCGAGGACACCACCCTCGTCCTCCAGAGCGGCCATCCCCTGGGCCTCTTCAGGTCCCATCCCGGGGCGCCCAGGGTCATCCTCACCAACGGCCTCCTGGTGGGCCTCTTTGACAACCAGGACGAATGGCACCGGGGAATGCAGCTGGGCGTAACCAACTACGGCCAGATGACGGCGGGCGGCTGGATGTACATAGGCCCCCAGGGCATAGTCCACGGCACCTTCAACACCATCCTTAACGCCGCCCGGCAGAAACTCGGCGTGGGGGCAAGGGACTCCCTGGCGGGAGTGCTCTTCGTCTCCTCGGGCCTCGGGGGCATGAGCGGCGCCCAGCCCAAGGCGGCTGAAATCACGGGGGGCGTAGCCATAGTGGCCGAAGTGGACTCCTCCCGCATCGAGACCCGCCACAGCCAGGGGTGGGTATCCAAAGTTGCCGAAACCTGCGAAGAGGCCTTCGCCCTGGCAGACGAAGCCTGCAAGGCCAAAAAGCCCCTCTCCATAGCCTACCACGGCAACATCGTGGACCTGCTGGAGTACGCCGCCAAAAACAACATCTCCATCCCGCTCCTCTCCGACCAGACCTCCTGCCACGCCCCCTACGACGGCGGCTACTGCCCCCAGGGGCTGACCTTCGACGAACGCACAAAGATGCTGTCGGAGAACCCTGCCGAGTACCGCCGCCTCGTGGACGCCTCACTAAAGAAGCACTTCAGGGTAATCAAAACCCTAACCGACCAGGGTACCTTCTTCTTCGACTACGGCAACTCCTTCATGAGGGCCGTCTTCGACGCCGGGGTAAAGGAGATCTGCAAAAACGGCGAGAACACCTACGACGGCTTCATCTGGCCCTCCTACGTGGAGGACATCATGGGCCCCGTGCTCTTTGACTACGGCTACGGCCCCTTCCGGTGGGTCTGCCTCAGCGGCGACGACGAAGACCTCCGCAAGACGGACAAGGCCGCCATGGAGTGCATAGACCCCGACCGCCGTCCCCAGGACTATGACAACTGGGTCTGGATCCGGGACGCCGAGAAGAACGCCCTCGTGGTGGGAACAAGAGCCAGAATCCTCTACCAGGACGCCGAGGGCCGCACCCGCATAGCCCTCAAGTTCAACGAAATGGTCCGCAAGGGGGAGATTGGGCCCGTCATGCTGGGGCGCGACCACCACGACGTATCGGGGGCGGACTCCCCCTACCGTGAGACGGCCAACATCAAGGACGGCAGCAACATCTGCGCCGACATGGCCACCCTCTGCTTCGCCGGCAACGCCGCGCGGGGCATGAGCCTGTGCGCCATCCATAACGGCGGCGGCGTGGGCATAGGCAAGGGAATCAACTGCGGCTTCGGCCTGGTACTTGACGGCCAGGAGTCCACCGACGAAATAATAAAGTCCGCCATGATGTGGGACGTCCTGGGCGGACTGGCCCGCCGGGCCTGGGCCCGAAACCCCAACGCCATGGAGGTGGGCCGGGAAGTGAACCGCAAGTATGAGGGGCAGTACCACATTACCCTTCCCTACGAGGCCCCGCAGGACGCGGTAAAGGCTGCGGTGGACGCCCTTTTTGACAAACTGGGGAAATAATAGGCATGAATGCAACCGTAAAACGGCCCGCAGACTTTACCGAAAGGCCCTGGAAGAACGGCCTGGGCGTCACCAGGGAGATTTACATTCACCCTAAAGGGGCGACCGTCGAAAAGGGGGACTTCCTGTGGAGGCTGAGCTCCGCCGACGTAACCGAAGGGGGACCCTTCTCCCTCTACCCCGGCTGCGACAGAATCCTATACCTGCTCGCCGGGGACGGCCTTGACCTTGAGGTGCGGGGGATGAACATCTCCCTCACCGCCCCGTTTTCATCGGTCCGCTTCCGGGGGGAGGACGAAGTCATGTGCTCCCTCCCCGGCGGCCCCTGCACCGACCTCAACATCATAAGCTCCCGTGAGGCGGTCTCCTGCGAGTGCCGGAGGTTCGCCGTCAGGGGCGGGGGCAAGCGCCTCTTCCTGCTGGGAGAGCAGGCGGCGCTGCTGTGCCTCAGGGGCCGGGTTGCGGCCGCCTGGGAGGGGGGAGAGGCCTCCCTGGGGGAACTGGACCTCCTTCTGCTGGAAGACTACCCCTGCAACTTTCCCCTGAAGTGCTCCCCGGAGGGCGAGGGGGAGGTACTGCTGGCCACCATGACCGAGCGGCCTGAAAAGAAGCGTTGTTGATAAAAAGAGCCGCCCCGGCATGTTTTACCTGTCGGGGCGGCTCTTTGCGTTCTGACTATCCGTTCAGCTCCCGGTGCTTAAGCATAATCCTCACCGCGTTGGTAGCCGCCCCGGTGCGGATGTTGTCCGCCACGTTCCACATGAGGAAACGGGTATTGTCAAAGGACCGCACCCGGCTTACCGCAGTAAGGTCCGTCCCCGCCAGGTCCAGGGGGGTGTCCCTGTCTTCGGTAAGAATTACGTTTTCAGCTCTCTTCAAGGCGGCCTCGAGCCCTTCAGGGGTAAAGGGCCGCTCCGTCTCGGCGAAAATGGCCTCGGAGTGGCAGTAGGCCACGGGGACCCGGACGGCTGTGGGCCAGATGGAGATACGGGGGTCCCGCAGGATTTTGCGGGTCTCGTTTACCATCTTCATCTCCTCGTCGGTGAAGCCGTTTTCAAGCAGCGACCCTATCCGGGGGATAAGGTTCCTGTGGATCTGCCTTGCAAACTTTAGGGCCGTCATGTCGCCCCCCTCCTGGGCCTCAAGCTCGTCGATGCCGCTGCGGCCCGCCCCGGAGACGGACTGGTAGGTGCTGACCACCACCGTCTTCAGGCCGTACTCGCCGTGGATTTTGTACAGGCCCAGTACCATCTGG
>JAAYQT010000270.1 GCA_012519165.1 Synergistaceae bacterium | reverse complement strand
GTTACCGCGCCCATTATGAAGAGGAAAATGCCCGAGGCTATCCACGAAATAAGGGGATCCACGTTTAAAAAGAAGCCGATCCAGTAGCTTACATACATGCCCACCATTAAAAACTCCCCGTGGGCGAAGTTGATGACGTCCATAACTCCCCAGATCATGCTCAGTCCCGCAGCAACCAGGGCGTAGACAAGCCCGTTGAGTAGGCCGTCTAAAAGGACCTGAAGAAAACAGCTCATAAGCGCGCTCCTCCTCCTGAAAAAAAGGGGGAGGCAAAAAATGCCGCCCCCTTTAAACTCAAGGTTATCCTTATGGAAATGTTAGTTCCTCTTGTCCCAGGGGGTCATAGGGAACACGGGGTCGGAGTCCTGGTACTTTTCCGGGTAGATGGTGCGGTACTTCAGGTCCTTCATCTGGGTGATGACGCTGAGGGCCTTGACGTTCTGCCCGCCGGGCTCAAAGGCGACTTCGCCGCTGAGGGAGAGGGGGGAGGCAAAGGTCTCGGTTGCCAGAACTTCGCGCACCTTCTCCGTGTCAAGGGCGCCGGCCTTCTCAATGGCCTGGCCGAGTACCAGAAGCATTACCGCCTCCTGTAGGGAGTCGCTGTCAAACTCCTGCTTCGCCAGCGGGCGGTAGAACCTCTCCTGTACCTTCATGGCCTCGGGCATAAACTTTGCGGCCAGTTCGGGGGAGAAGCTCATTCCTCCCATGAAGTAGTCGCCGTCGCCTGCAAGCTCCTTCTGGACTGCGGGGTTCTGGTAGCCGGTGCAGTAGTTGATGGCAATTTTGGGAAGCCAGTTGACCTGCTTCATGGTGCGCACCCACAGGGAGTAGTCGCCGCCCAATGCCGCGCCGAACACCGCGTCGGGGTTGGCGGCCTTCAGGGTCTGCACCTCGCTGCTGAGGTTGGTGGCGCCGTTGTTGAAGGGCACGTCTGCCACAACTTCAAGGCCTATGGTCTTGGCGGCCCGCTTGCCCTCGTCGGCGGCGTGCTTGCCGAACTCGGTGTTCTCGTAGATAAGCCCAAGGGTCTTGATCCCCGCGCCCTTTTCTTTGTTAAGGAACTCGATGTAGTCCACAAACTCGTCAGACTCGATGGCGTCCGTGGGGGCGTGACGGAAGAAGTACTTGTACTCCCTCTCGGTAAGAGCCGCAGAGCTGGACGCGCCGCAGAGGAAGAGCTTCTTTGCCCGCTCGGCCACCGCGCTTGCGGGCTTCGTGGCCGCGCTGTTATAGCTTCCTATAATGGCAAAAACGCCCTCCTGGTTGTAAAGGCGCTCCGCTTCAGACTTGGCCACATCGGGCTTGCCCTGGTGGTCCGCCTTGACAATCTCCACCTTGTAGCCGCCCAGAAGCCCCGCCGCAGCGGCGAGAGGCACGTTCAGGTCCGTGTGGGCGCCGTTGATTACCTCGGCTGCCGCAAGGACGGAATTAAGACAGTTCTGGCCGGATACGGCTGAAGGCCCCGTCAGGGGAAAGAGAGCCCCGATTTTGATCACTTTTTCGTCGGCGACTGCGGCGCCTGCAAAAAGAAGACCTCCGACAAGCAAAATAGCTGCAACGGCTGCGATTTTTCTAAGCATGTCTCAGCATTCCTCCTTCAAAATGTAAAAAACGTACTGAAAGCAGAAAATTTCATGCCGCCCGGCGGTTTCCATTCGCACCTCCTCCCAACCGCCGCAGTAAAATATGGAATATTACAAAATTGCCGCTGACTATTGATTCAATTAAATGGTATGGGTTTTGCTTTTATTTGTCAATGCAGGCTGCGGCCTTACAGTCCGGCGTCGCCTCCGAAGTCGAACCCGTCTTTGAATACATCCCGGCAGGCTTTCACCACCAGCGGATCGAAAAGATTGCCCGAGGACTCCTCCACGAAGCTCAGGGCTGCCTCGGCGCCCAGGGAGGGGCGGTAGGGCCGGTGAGATGCCATGGCCTCCACTACGTCCGCTACGGCCAGGATTTTGGCCTCGGGCAGAATTTCATCCCCCTTAAGTCCCAGGGGGTAGCCGCTTCCGTCCAGGCGTTCGTGATGTTGCCTCACAATCTTTGCCAGGCGCCAGGGGAAGTCCGCCTTTTTCAGGATAATATAACCTTCCTCGGAGTGGGTTTTAACAAGGTTCATCTCCACCGGCTGAAGGGCGCCTGGTTTGCTTAAAATCTCGGCGGGCACGCTTATCTTGCCCACGTCGTGAATTGCCGCCGCCAGGTAGAGCCCACGCCTGCTCTCATCGTCCAGGCCCATTCGTTCGGCAATGGCGTCTGACAGCAGGGCAGTCCTGCGCTGGTGCCCCGCCGTGTAGGGGTCGCGGCTCTCCACGGTCTGGGCTAAAACTTCAACGGTCTGGGAGAAGGCTCTGTTAAGTTTTTCCATGTTGGCCGTGAGCTCCCGTTCCTTCTCCTTGATCTCG
>JAAYQT010000269.1 GCA_012519165.1 Synergistaceae bacterium | reverse complement strand
GCGGCCGCCCTCCGGCACGCCGACGCCGCCCTTCTTGTGACGGAGCCCACCCTCTTCGGCCGGTCGGACCTGGAGGGGATGCTGGAATTGGCAGCGGATATGAAGGTCCCCGCCGCCCTGGTGATAAACAAGACCGGCGTGGGGGATGCCTGGCCCGACGACCTTATTAAGCGCTTCAACGTGGAGATTCTGGCGAGCTACCCCTTCTCCCGCGCATCGGCGGAGATGGGCGCAAAGGGGAAGTCCCCCTTTGAAAGCGACCCCCGGTGGGCGGAGACCACCAGGTCCCTCTGGGCCGGGATTGAGAGGGTGTTTTCATGAGCATCCGGGAGATTGTAATCATCAGCGGCAAGGGGGGCACGGGGAAGACCACACTGACTGCGGCCCTGGCGGCCTCGGCGGGGGAGAAGGCAGTGATCGCCGACGCCGACGTGGACGCGCCAAACCTTGCGCTGCTGCTGAAGCCCGGCGACGGGGCCCGAATTCCCTTTACCGGAATGGCCATTGCTGATGTAAACAGGGAAACCTGCACCGGGTGCGGCCTATGCGAGGCAAGTTGCAGGTATAATACCATTCATGTAAAGGACGGGAAGGCGAAGGTGGACGAGGCCTTCTGCGAGGGGTGCCGGGTTTGCCTTCACGTGTGCCCTGAAAAGTGCATTTCGCTGAAGTCCTTCGAGCGGGGGCGCATCCTCCGGGGGGATACGGAATTCGGCCCCCTTTGGCACGGCCGCCTCTACCCTGGAGGGGAGAACTCCGGCCTCATGGTGGCCAGAATCAGGCAGGAGGCCAGGAAAGAGGCGCAAGAGTCCGGGGCAAGGCTGAT
Organism: Synergistaceae bacterium; assembly: GCA_012519165.1. Classification (GTDB taxonomy): domain Bacteria; phylum Synergistota; class Synergistia; order Synergistales; family Aminobacteriaceae; genus Aminivibrio. The sequence goes on along the minus strand of JAAYQT010000269.1, from coordinate 1,689 downwards.
TATCACCGACGGACCTCCGGGCATCGGCTGTCCTGTCACGTCGTCGGTGACGGGGGCGAGCTTTGCCCTGCTGGTGACGGAGCCCTCCATGTCGGCCCTGTCGGACCTGCGCAGGGCGGCGGAGCTGTGCCGCATTCTGGGCGCGCCCTTCGGGGTGGCGGTAAACCGGTGGACCCTTTCCGAGGAGCTCACCGGCGCTATTAAAGATACCTGCCGGGAGGAGGGGTGGCCCCTCATGGCTCTCATCCCCTTCGACGAAAAAATTGCCCTCGCGGTGGGGGCGGGCAAAATTCCTTCGGAAGAGATGAAGGATGAGTTATCAAAGCTATGGAGCGAGATTTATAAAACTGGGAGGTTTTAATATGACGATAATAGGCATTGCGTCCGCGGGCAGGGATGAAACGGCCATGGTGGCGGACAGGTTCGCCCGGGCGCCATGGTTTGTCATCGCCGACGGCGACGGCAAAATTCTTGACTCGGTGGAGAACGATGCGGGAGGAGAGCAGCACGGCGCCGCGTCAAAGGCCCTTATGACCCTGTCGGAGAAAAAGGTCTCGGTGGTGCTGGCGCCCCGGCTGGGCCCCAACGCTATGGGCTTTATGAAGCAGGCCAACATGGAGGCGTACTGCGCCGAGGGCATGACGGTCAGGGAGGCCCTTGACGGCTACAGGGCAGGCGCCCTGGAAAAACTGGCATAAAAAAAGAAGGAGGGGCGCGCCTTATGACACTACCGCCAAAGAGCGACAAAAAACTTATCAAAAAGATCTACGCAGTAGGCAGCGGCAAGGGAGGGGTAGGGAAGAGCTCCATCACCTCCCTTTTGGCCGTAGCGGCCGCCCGCATGGGTAAAAAGGCGGGAGTTATGGACGCCGATATTACAGGTCCGTCCATCCCCACTTTTTTCGGCCTCCACATGATGCCCTTCGGCAACGCCAACGGCATAGAGCCTCCCGTCACGGCCTCGGGAATAAAAATTATCTCCATGAACCTGCTTCTTGACGACCCGGCAAAGCCGGTGGTTTGGCGGGGGCCTCTTCTGGGCAGCGCGGTAACCCAGTTCTTCACCGAAGTGGACTGGGGCGGGCTGGACGTCCTCTTCATCGACCTTCCTCCGGGAACGGGGGACGCGGTGCTCACCGTTATGCAGACCATTCCCCTGGACGGCTTTCTGCTGGTGACCTCCCCCCAGGAGATCGCCTCCCTGGTGGTGCGGAAGGCGGCGAAGATGGCGGAGATGCTCGAAGTGCCCCTGGCAGGGGTGGTGGAGAATATGAGCGCCCTGGAGTGCCCGGGCTGCGGGGAGCGGATTGAGATCTTCGGCCCCAGCCATTCGCCGGAGCTGCTGAAGGACCTTGGCGCCTCCTTCTGGGGGAGCCTCCCCCTGGACCCGGCCCTGGCCCGGATGGCGGACAGGGGAAGGATTGAGGATTACGCCAACGGAGAGGTGCTTTCTGTCCTAATGAAGGGGCTTGAGGGCAGGATTTAAAATATTTTCTGATATTGACTGTCCTCTCCTTTAGTAATAAGATGAATGAGCTTTTCAGCACTGTTTTTAACAGCTAAAGGAGGGATGGGTGTGAGCAAATCACGGGAAGGGTGGAATCCCTATCTTCTCGGCGGATTGTCCGGACTGCTCATGGTATGGTCGCTCTACTATACCGGCAAGTATTTCGGCGCGTCCACATCCTT
>JAAYQT010000268.1 GCA_012519165.1 Synergistaceae bacterium | reverse complement strand
CAGCCTGCATTCAGGAAGGCATACCCGATCCTGGAGTCGGACCCCATGCCGAGCCGCACCTTTTCAACATAGGCCCCCAGCCGCTCGCAGACGGCGGCGAGCTCGTTCATGAAGGAGATTCTTGTGGCCAGCATGGCGTTGGCTGCGTACTTTGCCATCTCCGACGACCGGATGTCCATGAAAAGAATCTTTTCAGGGGGTAAAAAGCTGTAAAGTTCCTTCATAAGGGAGGCGGCGCGGTCGCTGTCCGTCCCCGCCACCACCCTGTCCGGCTCCAGAAAGTCCCTCACCGCCGCCCCCTCCCTTAGGAACTCAGGGTTTGAGGCCACGTCGAAGGGGATGTCCTCGCCCCTCTTCTCAAGCTCGGCCGCAATGGTCTGCCGGACAAAGTCGCAGGAGCCCACCGGGACGGTAGACTTCACCACCACCAGCTTGTACCCCTTCATCCGCCGTCCGATGGTCTCAGCTACGGTTTTTACGTCAGCAAGGTCGGCGCCGCCGCCCTCCAGGGAGGGGGTCCCCACGGTTATAAAGCACATCTCCCCGTCGTCAAGGGCCGACGCCAGGTCGGTGGAGAAGGAGAGCCGCCCCGCCTCCAGGTTGTTCTGAATAATCTCCGACAGCCCCGGCTCGTAGAAGGGAACCTCGCCCCGTGACAGGGCCTCTATCTTTTCCTCGTTGGTGTCGATGCAAACCACGTCGTTGCCGAATTTGGCAAGGCACACGCCCGTAACCAGCCCCACATAGCCGGTACCCACCACAATAAGCTTCATTCTCTTTCCTCCTTGCCGCCTACTACGGCCACCGTTCCCGCCCTCCCGGGAAGAACGCCGGGCGCTACGTCCCCGAAAGGCGTATCCCTGCCCGACAGGGCCTCCCCGAGGGCGATGTCGTTCAGGGTACGGAAGGTTACACCGCGGGTGATGCAGCCGTCCAGGAGCTGTTCAAATAAGCCGCTCAGGGCGCCCCCCTCCATCTCGGCGTGGATGGTGTGGACGTTGAGGCCCGGCCCCAGCAGCCCCAGGTAGTAGTCGGTAATCTCCCCCGTCGGGACGTCCTCCCGGCCGTAGACTTCGTCCAGGGTGGGCAGGGTGGTGGGTATCTGGAGGGTTTTGAAGGCCCGCCCCTCCATCCGGGGGAGGAAGGGCCCCCCCTCCCCCCGGGCGTCGCTGCAGTAGTCGAAGCCCAGCTCGTCCTGGACGGCGAGGCTCGTCGCCGTGGCCTGCCACCCGGGCGCTGCGCAGCTTTTGGCCGGGCGGGAGGTATACCGTTCAAAGAGCTCCATGGCTTTTTCAAAGTCGGCCCGTATCTCTTCTTCAGTCATTACGGGGAGGCGGTCCTGCCATTTAACGTGGTCCCAGCAGTGGATACCGCAGTCGTGGCCCTCCTGGAAGGCCCGGATAAATACCCCCGGTTCGGGTTCTACAATTAGAGGGGCGGGGAGCAGCGTCCCGTATAGAAGGGTTTTTACGCCGTAGGCGGAGGAGGCCTTGGTGCGGAGCATTTTTTTAATAAAGCCCTTGCGGAAGATTCGCCTTATGGCCTTGCCCGAGTTGTCGGGTCCGAAGGAGAAAAAGAAGGAGGCCTTAATCTTCCTGGCCCTTAAAATCTCAAGCAGCCGGGGAACGCCCTCCCGGTAGCCTTTTTTAGTGTCCACGTCTACTTTTAATACAAGAACGGTCTCCGTCATTTGGGTCCCCTTCCTCCCGGGTTAATCCTGTACGTAGCTCCGGATGGTCTTTTCCACCGCCTCCCTCAGGGGGATACGGGGCGCCCACCCCAGGGCTTCCCCTATGGCCTGAATGGAGGGGACCCTGTTCTGCATGTCGTCGTAGCCGTTGCCGTAGTACTCCTCCGCGGGCTTGACGGTGAGGGTTGCCCTTTCGGCGGCGTCGCGAAAAGAGGGGATGCCCTTCATGACGTCGATTACCATGTGGGCCAGCTCTTTAATGGAAACATTGTTGGCGGGGTTTCCTATGTTGAAGATGCGGCCGTTTGCGCCACTTTCGTTGCCTATGATGGCCATGAGGGCCGCAATGCCGTCGGAGATATATGTGAAGCTTCTCTGCTGGGCGCCGCCGTTAACCAGGGTGACGGGCCTCCCGGACAGGATGTCGTAGACCATCTGGGTGATGGACCTGGCCGTCTTCTCCTCGGCGTCCTTAAAGGTGTCCAGCCGCGGCCCTATCCAGTTGAAGGGGCGGAACAGGGTGTACCGGAGGCCCCGCTCCTGGCCGTAGGCGGCTATAACCCTGTCCATCATCTGCTTGCCGCAGCTGTAGATCCACCGCATCTTGCAGATGGGGCCCACTATGAGGGGGCTCTCGTCCTCCTTCAGCACCGTGTCGGCGCTCATGCCGTAGACCTCCGATGTGGACGGGAAGATAACCCGCTTTCCGGCGTCGGCGCACATGCGCACTATCTTGAGATTCTGCTCGAAGTCCAGCTCGAAGGTCCAGAGGGGCTTGCTGAGGTAGTAGGCGGGCTTGGCAATCCCGGCCAGGGGCAGCACGGCGTCGCTTTTTTCGATGGCGTCCTTCATCCACTCGTCATCGGTGAAGATGTTCCCCTTCGTGAAGGAGAACCGCGCCTCGTCCTTATGCTTTTCGAGGTTGGTACTGATAAGGTCGAAGGCGTTCACCCGCCAGCCCGTCTTTTCCAGGATGCCCTCTATAAGGTGGGAGCCGATGAAGCCGTTGGCCCCGAGGATTAAAATATTCAATTTGGAAACCTCCCGAAAGTGGTATGCACTCTTTAGCGGGCTTTACCCGCCCGTGCAGTATATCACGACGCCCTGCGGGGGGCGTTCTACTCAAACTTCAGCCCCTCGCCCAACCCGCGCGCCAAGGCCCCCCCGTCTGCCTCCGGCCCTCCCTCCCTCCGGGCAGAGATGATCCTGAGCCTCCCCCGGCCCGTCATCACCCTTAAGGGGCATGTTGACAGGACGGTTCCGGGCGGGGCTAAGGGAGGGCAGTCCTCGGGGAAGGCCTTCCAGATGAAGATCTTTTCTCCCTGCGCATAGGCGAAGGCGCCAGGGAAGGGGCGGGTTACCGCCCGCACAAGGTTGTAGATTTCAAAGGCGCCCCTGCTCCAGTCAATCCGCCCGTCGGCGGGGGTCCTTCTGCCGAAGTACGTCGCTGCGGCTTCGTCCTGGGGCCGGGCCCGTACCGTTCCAGCCCTGATAGCGTCTATGTTCCGGCCTACCACCAGCCTGGCGGCTTCCGCTACTCTTTTGCCCGCGTCGAAGGCCGTGTCGTCAAAGTGGATGGGAACCCTCTGCTGGTCCACTATATCCCCGGCGTCGGCCCGTTTCACCATGTAGTGGAGGGTGGCCCCCGTCTCCCTCTCCCCCATGAGGACGGCCCAGTTTATGCAGGCCCTGCCCCTGTACCTGGGCAGCAGGGAGCCGTGGAGGTTGAAGGCGCCCCTCCGCGCCAGGGACAGGAACCGCTCTCCTATCATGGACCGGTAGTAGAAGGAAAAGATGGCGTCGGGCCTTATGGACTCCACCAGGCGGTACTCTTCGTCCCCGAGGGTCTCCGGGGTATAGACGGGGACGCCGGCCTCCCTGGCCCTGCGGGTCGCCGAGGGGAACCATATCTCCTCGTCTGACGCGTCCTCGTGGGTGAAGAGGGCCTCAACCTTAACCCCCCGTATCAAAAGTTCGTCGAGACAGCCGTGCCCCACCTCGCTGTAGGCGAAGACTACGGCCTTCAGGTCACTCACCGCCCCACTCCCGCCGGATGACGTACCTTGGCCTCTTTCGAACCTCCACGTAGATCCGGCCTATATACTCGCCGATAATCCCCACGCAGGACATGGTGATGCCCATGAGGAAGAAGTTGATGTTAAGCAGGGTGAAGACTCCCTCCGCCTCGGGGCCCACGATGAGGCGCCGCAACATGAGGAAGATGGCGAAGAGGAAGCTCAGGAAGGAGACCGCCATGCCTATCATGGTGACGGCCTGGAGGGGGAAGAGGGAGAAACCGGTCATCAGGTCGAAGTTCAGCCGAATAAGGCGGAAAATGCTGTACTTGGAGCTGCCGTACTCTCGCTCGTCGTGCCCCACGGGAATCTCCACGGGGTTGACGGCAAACTTTTGGGCCAGGGCGGGGATGAAGGTGGTGCTCTCGAAGCTTTTGTTGATTATGTCTACAATATCCCGCCTGTACCCCCGGAGCATGCAGCCGTAGTCGTTGAGCCTAAGGCCTGTAATCCTGTTGGTAACGGCGTTTACAATCCTTGAGGCAAATTTTCGGAATTTGGGGTCCTGCCGGTTCTGCCTCACCGTGCCCACCACGTCGTGGCCCTCGTCGATTTTTTCCACAATGCGGGGGATCTCCTCCGGGGGGTTCTGCAGGTCTGCGTCCAGGGTGATGATTATGTCTCCCCTGGAGTGGTCGAAACCGGCTACAATGGCCATGTGCTGGCCAAAGTTGCCGTTAAAGTCTATTATCCGCACCTTGCCCGGGTTCTCCCGGTAAAATTCGTGCAGTAGCTGGAGGGACCGGTCCCGGCTTCCGTCGTTGATAAAGATTATCTCGTAGGGCCTGTTCATCCCCTCCAGGGAGGCCCGCAGCCTGGGGAAGAGATGGGGCAGGGACTCCTCCTCGTTAAAAACCGGAATTATTACCGAGACGAAATTAGAATTGGGCATGGCCGTTTCTCCTTGTCAAAATGGCGGCCTAGGGCCGGTTCACCAGGATTATGCGTTTTTCGGTCCTCCGCGCAATGGAGGAGAGCCTGGGGTCAAGCAGGGCGGATACTTTTTCCATGTGCCCCGTGTTTATCACGAGCAGAACCCTCTTTTCCCCGTTCCACAGTTGTTTAAGCCCCTCGTCGTCAATGAACCATGAGGGGTCTTCCTCCCTTTCGGCGCCGAAGTCCAGCTCCCCCAGGTAGTTTACCAGCACAATGCGCTGTTTCAGGTAGAAGGGCAGGGCCTGGTCGTAGTTTCCGTACTGGGCCACCGTGTCGTCGGGCCGGCGGAGCTCCGCCACCGCCTCCGCCAGGTCCCTGGAAGACAGGAGGCCGTCGTAGAGGGTAAAGACCCTCATAAAGGAGAACATGGCCAGGAAGGCCGTAAGGCAGAGCGCCGCGGCGAACAACCGCGCCCGTTTTTTTCTGTAAGCGTAAACTCCCGCCGCCACAAAGGCCGACAGGGCCGCCGCAACAGGCAGGGAGTAGGGCAGCAGCCGGGCGGCGGAGATGCGGTCGTTAAAGAAGGGGTACGCCAGGAGCGCCCCTATAAAGGGTATTAAAAGCACGCCGTTCCATACCAGGAAGCGCTTTGCCGCCCTGAAGTCCTCACCGCCGGTCATGGAGTTGAAGGCCCGTCCCATGAGGATTGCCAGGGGAGGAAACACAGGGACGATGTAAGGTATTAGCTTTGAGCTTGACAGGGAGAAAAATAGGAAGATCACGGCAAACCACAGGAAGAGGAAGAGTTCTTCCCTGTTGTCCCGGCCGAACCGCCTGTTTCGCCCCGGCAGGGCGGGGGCCGTTGCCATAGGCAGGAGCCCGGTCCAGGGGAAGAGCCCCGCCAGCAGGATGGGGATGAAAAACCAGGCGGGCTCGTACCGGCCGTGCATCTTCGTGGCGTACCTCAGGAAGTGCTCCTGGATGAAGAAGAAGTAGAAAAAGTCGCGGTTCACGAGGCAGACTGCCAGAAACCACGGAACGGTGAGGACGGCGAAAAGGATAATTCCCGGCAGGTAAAGGGCCGACCGGAAGATATCCCACTGCCTGGAGAGGACCATGTAGCAGAAGATAACCCCGCCGGGGAGGACGAAGCCGATAAGCCCTTTCGTAAGGACTGCCAGGGCCGCGCCTCCGTAGAGGAGCAGGTAGTACCGCCGTCCCCTGTTGTGCCCCAGCCAGAAGCCTGCCAGGGAGAGGGTGACAAAAAAGGCCAGGGTCATGTCCGTAATATTTATCCGCGACAGGGCGAAGTAGGCCAGGCTTGTGGAGAGGATCGCGGCAGAGTAGAGGGCCGTCTCGCGGCCGAACATGGATCTTGCCAGTGCCCACGCAACGGCTATTCCTCCCAGGGCGGCCAGGGCAGGGAAGAAACGGGCCGAAAACTCGTTTTCCCCGAAGACGGCCTGGGCCGAGGCGGTGAGCCAGTAGTGCAGGACGGGTTTTTCGAAGTACTTGACGTAGTTCAGCCTGGGGGTGATAAAGTCCCCTGTCTCCCTCATCTCCCTGGGGATCTCCGAGTAGCGCCCCTCGTCGGGTTCCAGGAGGCCGTGGCTCCCGAGCCCCCAAAAATACAGGGTCAGCGACAGAAATATAAGTACAAGCAGCTTGGCGGCGGCGCCGGGGCGGGATAAATTCATAGAACCAACCTTTCCGGATCGAAAATTATGGAACGGCGCGGAAGCGGAAACTCCGCAGGAACAATCCCCCTGACGGGAGAAGGCCGGGACGGGACGTCCCTGTAGATTTTACACGAAAAACATCGGTTTTTGCAGGTAATACAGGTTATAATTCTTCAATAGACAGGAAAAGAGAGGGGAATACATGGACAGACTGACCTTAATTCTTATATCGGGTTCTGCAATTTTTAACGCCGCGGCCAATACGCTTATGAAGGCCGCCTTCGGAGGCCGGGAAGGGCTGCTGGACGACGGGGCGCTTAACGCGGTAATGCGAATAGTTTTTAACTTCAGGGCGGCGGCGGGAGTGGCGTGTTTCGGCGTCTCTTTCATCTTCCTGAGCGCGGCGCTTACCAGGACGGACCTCTCCCTGGCCTACCCCATGATGTCCGGCCTGGTGTTTCTTCTTGTGCTGGCAATTTCCGCCCTTTTTTTCTCGGAGCCGGTCACCCTGTGGAGGGCGGGGGGAGCGGCGGTAATCCTTGCCGGAATCTGGATCCTCTCTGTAAAAGGGTAGGGGGCGGGGAGGCCCGTCCCGTTAATAAAAAGGGTCGCGAAAGGAGAGAGTCATTCCATTGAAAGCTGAACAGATCAGGAAAAAGGCTGAAGGCCTTGCGGAAAAACTCACGGAACTGCGGAGAAAGTTTCATGCCAACCCCGAACTGCCCTGGCAGGAAAAAGAGACGTCCCTCTTTGTGGAGGAGTATTTGCGGAACCTCGGCCTTGAAAATATCAGGCGGGGCTTCGGCGGCGCTGAGTCGGGGGTTACTGCGGACCTCAGGGGGGCGAAGCCCGGCAAGTTCATCGCGCTGCGGGGGGATATGGACGCCCTGCCCCTTGAGGAGGAGAGCGGCGTACCCTATAAGTCGGCCAGGCCGGGGGTAATGCACGCCTGCGGCCACGACGCCCACACCGCCATGCTGCTCGGCGCCGCAGAGATCCTCTCCTCCATGAAGGACGACCTTGCCGGGGGGATGCGGTTTATCTTCCAGCCCGCCGAGGAGGCGGGGTACAACTCCGGCGCCCCGAAGATGATTGAAGAGGGGGCCCTGGACGGCGTGGACGCCATCGGCGGTCTCCACATCTGGGCGGAGCTCCCGGCTGGGAAGATCGGCTGGCGGGACGGCCCCTTCATGGCCTCGGCGGATATTTGGGATATAAAAATCAGGGGCCGGGGCGGCCACGGCGCCATGCCCCACAAGGCCGTGGACCCCACCGTAGCCGCAGCCTCGCTGATATCCACCCTGCAGACGGTGGTCAGCAGGGAGACCAACCCCCAGGACACGGTGGTCCTGAGCGTGGGGTTGCTGGAGGCCGGCACGGCGGTGAACATCATCCCCGAGACGGCAAGGGTGGCGGGAAATATAAGGACCACGAACCCGGCGGTGCGGGCGGGAATGAAGGATATAGTCAAGAGGGTTGCCGACGGGGTGTGCGCCGCTTTGAGGTGCGAGGCCGAGCTTGAATTTACCCCCATCTACCCCGTTACCGTCAACGACCCCGGAGTTATGAAGTTCATGAAAGGAGCGGCCTCGGACCTGGCAGGGCAGGATTGCCTGGTGGAAATACCGGTGGCCATGGGGTCGGAGGACTTCAGCTACTACGGCGAAAAGGT
>JAAYQT010000267.1 GCA_012519165.1 Synergistaceae bacterium | reverse complement strand
CGAAAAAAGAAAAGAGCTGGGCGAAACCAAGGAACGGCTGAGCCGCCTTGACTTGCTGGAGAAGGGCCGCGCCTCCCTTGCGGAGCTTGATGAAATAAACCGTCTTCTGGGCGGGATGGGGAACCTTCACCCCTTCCCCGCCGACGGGCTTAACCGCCTGGAGCGGCTTGAGGAGGAGCGCCGGAAGATTGAGGCCTCGAAGGGCGCCCTTGCCGAAAAACTTGCGGCCCTTGAGGAAGAAAGGGAGGGTATAGCCGCCGACCCCGTCCTCCGCTGCCTGGAATACGGCGAGGAGGTGGAGAGGCTTGAGCGGGAGAGCGAACGGTTCCGGACCGCAATTCACAGGCGGGGACTCATGGAGAGGGAGGTAAGGGAGGCGGAGAATGCCTTCCTGGACAACCTGCGGCACCTGTGCGACTGGTGGACGGAGGAGCATCTGGCCGGGGCGGACGTGTCGGCCCCCGCCATTGACTACGCCAGAAAGACCGCCGAAACAAGGGAGCTTCTGGAGAGGACCAGGGGCGAGGAGGAGAAGTCCCTGGCCCAGTGGAACCGCCTGCGGGACGACCGCCGGAACGAGGCCGCCTCCCTGGAAAGGGAGATGGCCAGGGTGGAGAAGAGGGCGGAGCGGGCTGCCAGGCGCTGGAGCCTTATCACGGAACTGAGGAACGTGTTTAACGAGCTCGGCGACGAGGAGGACGAACTTGCCGCCCTGGAGGAGGCAAGAACCGCCCTGGCCGCCGAGAGGGCCGCCGGGGCGGAAGAAGAGCCCCCCGAGCCGGGGACGCTTGTATCCATGATCTCCTGGGCGCTGCTGGCAGTGGGCGCAGGGTCCACCTACCAGGCCTGGCAGACCTCCGACAAGATCTGGTTCTTCGGCGCCGCAGTAATCTTCTGCGCCTCCCTGCTGCTCTACCTGGCCCACAAGGACCAGGACAAGCGCTACGACACCGCCCTCTCCTGGTGGTCCCGCCGCATGGACGACCTGGACCTCCGCATGGAGGAGACTTTGCTGCTGCTGGACAGCCAGAGGGCCAGGGTAGAGAGGCTCGCCGCAAGGCGGGAGGAGCTGGGCGGGGAACTTGGCGTCAGGGCGCCCCGGTTTGCTAACGAAATGGACGAACTCCTTGACGAGGGGGAGAGGGATAATTCGGCGAGCGAGCGGTACGCCGTCCTGGGCGAGCGTGGCAGGCAGATGGCCTCGGTGCTGGCCAGGATGGACTCCGAGAGCGAGGCCATGGAGAGCTCCCTGGAGAGGACTGCGGGGGAGCTGGAGAGGGTCATGGGGGAGTGGCGGGAGTGGCTTAAGGACCGCCGGTTCGACCAGGGCCTGGCTCCCAGGGACATGGAGGCTCTCGTGCCCCGGATTTTGCAGCTCCGGTCCGAAAAGGCCGCCCTGGAATCCCGGAGGGCGGAGATGAACGACCTGGCCGAATATATCGGGTCGGTGACTGAGCGGATTGTCCGGCTGGGGGAGGTCTTCCCGGGCGGAGGGGGCGACGGGGGCGATCCCGATACCATAGGGGCTTTGGCTGACGCACTGCACTCCGCCGCCGCTAAAAACAGGGAGCTCGAAGGCCTTGAAAAGGAGATAAAGGTACTGGAGGGCTCATTATCGGACCTTAAAAACGAGCTTGCCGCTAACGCCGAGGCTGCCCGAGCGCTCTTCTCCGGGGCGGGGACTGCCGACGGGGCCGGGTTCAGGGCCCTGGCCGCCCGGTGGGCGGAGAGGCAGAGGCTTGAAACCAGCGCCTCCGGGGAGAGACAGGTGCTGCTTGGTATGTTCGGCGGCGGGGAGGAGCTGGCGCGGGCCAAAGAGGAGCTGGCAGCCCTCCCGGTTGAGGCGGCGGCCCGGGAGCGGGAGGAAGGGCTTGCCCGGGCGGCGGCCCTGGAGAGTGAGATGGACAAAATCTCCGAGACCAGGGGCAGGACCGCCCTCAAAGTGGAGCAGATTGCCTCCGACGAGCGGCTGGGGGAGCTCCTTTTCGCCAGGAAGGAGAAAGAGCGCAGCCTGGACGAAGGCCTTAAGGAGTGGCTGTCGGTAATCCTGGCCCGGCGCTTTCTGGAGGTTTCAAAGGAGAAGCACGAGAGGGAGCGTCAGCCCGAAGTCATCCGCCGGGCGGGGAAATATCTTGCGCGCATGACGGGGAACAGGTATGCTCTTCTCTCCAGCGGAGGGCGCCAGGGCCTGTCGGTAGTCCTGGAGGACAACGACCCCGCCCGGAAACGGAAGGACGAGGTCAAGTGGAGCTCCGGCCTCGCCGACCAGGTCTACCTCTCCATGAGGCTAGCCCTGGCCGCCATGTGGGGCGAGCATTCCGAGCCCCTGCCCCTGATCCTGGACGACCTCCTGGTCCGCTTTGACGAAAACCGCCGCCAGGGCGCGGCGGAGGCCGTCATGGAGGCGGCCCTGCAGAACCAGGTGATGCTCTTCACCTGCCACCGGAAGACCCTTGACATCTTCAGGGAGGCGAGCGAGGAGCGGGGCGTCCCGCGCGAAAGAGTCCTGTTCCACCATATTGAGCAGGGAACGGTCCGCCCCGCGTAACGGTCGCGGCGCGGGGGCGAAAATGAAAGGCGGCGTCCGCAGGTTAATGACACTGACGGAAAAATTAAGCGAACTACAAGTGGGGGCCGTATCCCCCGGCGAGCCTTTAAAAGACCACTGCACCTGGAGGATCGGAGGCCCCGCCGACGCCCTTGCGGAGCCTTCATCAAAAGAGGAGATCGCCCGCCTGCTGGCTTTCGTCCGGGAGGAGGAAATCCCTCTGCTGGTCATAGGCCGGGGGAGCAACCTGCTGTTCTCCGACAAGGGCTTCAGGGGCGTGGTGCTGAAGCTTGGGAGGCGCTTTTCGGCCCTCTCCGTTAAGGGAACCCGCGTCAGGGCCCAAAGCGGCGTCTGGGTTCCGGGGCTTGCCCGAATCGTAGCAGGGGCTGGGCTTTCAGGCTTTGAGCACGCTGCGGGAATCCCCGGCGCCCTGGGGGGCCTAATTGTGATGAACGGCGGGAGCCTCCGGCGCTCCGCAGGGGAGAACGTCCGTTACGTGGACGCCCTGTCCCGGGGCGGGGAGTTCAAAAGGTTCGCCCCCGACGAGTGCGGCTTTTCCTACCGCCGGTCCGTCTTCCAAGACGGCGGGGCCAGGGCGGGGTGGATCATCCTTGGGGCGGAGCTGGGCTTTGAGCCCTCCGACCGGAGGACGGTGCGGAAGGCCTGCCTGGACGCGCTGGCCGAGCGGCGGGGGAAGTTCCCTTTGAGGCTGCCCAACTGCGGTTCGGTCTTCACTAACGACCCTAAAGTCTACGAGCTTGCGGGCCCGCCGGGAAAGATAGTGGAGGATGCGGGGCTCAAGGGCGCAACTGTGGGAGGGGCCATGGTCTCCCCCCTCCACGCCAACTTTATAGTAAACCTGGGCGGGGCCTCGGCCGCAGACGCGCTTGGGCTCATAAGCCTCGTGCGGCGCAGAGTGTTCGACAGGCTGGGAGTATGGCTCGATACCGAGGTGCGGTACGCCTCCGAGGACGGAACGGTGATCCCCGCATCGGAGGCCTGCCCCCGGTGATCTTTCTTAAACGGAGTGAATCCCCTTGATAAGATACTTTCTTAAGCGGCTAGTCCAGATGGTCCTGGTGCTTCTGGCCGTCTCGGTGATAGTCTTTCTGGTCATGAGCTTCACCGGCGACCCCGTCCTTATGATAGTTCCCCCCACCGCCACCGACGCCCAGATTGCCGAGGCCCGGACGGCCCTGGGCCTCGACCGGCCCCTGTGGGTGCAGTACGGCGTATTTTTGCGGAACCTGCTGGGGGGCGACCTGGGCGTGTCCTACATCTTTAAGCGGCCCGCCCTTACCCTGATATTAGAGCGGATGCCCGCCACCCTGGAGCTGGTCTTTTTCTCGGTGATCATCTCCGTTGTTGTAGCCCTGCCCTTCGGAGTCTACGCGGGGGCCAGGCCCGGCTCGCCCCTGAGCCGGGCCGTCATGGGAGGCTCCCTGCTCGGCATCTCCCTGCCCTCCTTCTGGGTGGGCATCCTGCTCATCTTCTACTTTGCCGTGGAGAAGAGGCTCCTGCCCTCCTCCGGCAGAGGCGTCACCGGAACCCTATTCGGAATCCCCTTCGCCTTTATGACCGCCGACGGCTTTCGCCACATCATCCTGCCCGCGTCCAGCCTGGCCCTGGGGACTTTGGCCATGCTCATCCGCCTCATCAGGGCCCAGATTATGGAGGTGATGAGGCAGGACTTTATCAAGTTCGCCAGGGCCAAGGGGGTATCCCGGGGGAAGCTTTTGTTCTCCCACGCCCTTAAAAACGCCCTGGTGCCGGTGGTGACCGTGTTTGGTATGCAGATAGGAAGCCTTATCGCCTTCGCCACCGTCACCGAGACCATCTTCGCCTGGCCGGGGATGGGCAAGCTGCTGGTGGACTCCATAAACACCGCCGACCGGCCCGTCATCGTGGCCTACCTCATGATAGTGGCGGCCATGTTCGTCCTCATCAACTTCATTGTGGACGTGGTTTACACCCTCATCGACCCGCGTATTGACCTGAGGTGACCGGAATGGCTAAACGGGACGGCTTCTTTAAAAGCGAATTTTTCCATAACTTCGTAAGGGATCCGGGGGCGACAGCCGGGCTCCTAATCGTGATATTCTTCCTTGTGGTGGTAATTGCGGGGCCCTTCTTCACCCCCCAGAACCCCTACGACATAGGCGGCCTGGACCTCATGGACGCCTTCAAGCCCCCCATGTGGATGGAGGGGGGCGACCCGGCCTTCCCCCTGGGGACCGACGACCAGGGCCGGGATCTGCTGAGCGCCATGGTCTACGGCAGCAGGATCTCCCTGCTCATCGGGGTGTCGGTGGTGGCCCTCTCCTGCGTTCTGGGGGCCTTTCTGGGCCTCGTGGCGGGCTACTTCGGCGGAAGGCTGGACAGCGTCCTGATGAGGGTGGTGGACGTGCAGCTCTCCTTCCCCGCCATGCTGGTGGCCCTCTTCATCATGGCAGCCTTCGGCAGGGGGCTGGGGAAGCTGGTGATAGCCCTCACCATAGTGGGATGGGTGCTCTACGCCAGGACGGTGAGAAGCTCCGTGCTGGTGGAGAAGAACAAGGAGTACGTGGACGCAGCCCGGCTCATCGGCTTCTCCCCATTCCCCATAATTTTGCGCCACGTGCTCCCCAACGTCCTCACGCCCCTCATAGTAATCGCCACCATCCATGTGGGCACGGTGATCCTCACCGAGGCCACCCTGAGCTACCTGGGAGTGGGGGTGCCGGTGACAAGGCCCTCTCTGGGGCTCCTCGTTAAAAACGGCTATGACGTGCTGTTCAGCGGCCTCTGGTGGTCCTCCGTCTTTCCCGGGACCTTCATCATGCTGCTGGTCTTCGGGATCAACCTCCTGGGGGACTTCCTCCGGGACGAGTTCAACCCCAGGCTTAAATAGGTGAGATCATGGGCGAATTTCTACTTGAGGTAAAAAATCTGCACACAGTCTTCGAGCTCTTCCGGGGTACTGTAAAGGCCGTGGACGGCGTGGACTTCACCCTGAAGGAGGGGGAGATCCTGGGGATAGTGGGGGAGTCGGGGGGCGGCAAGTCCGTCACGGGCTTCTCCCTGCTTGGGCTCATCGACCCTCCGGGGAGGGTGGTCGCCGGGGAGGTGGTCTTTCGGGGGGAGGATCTGCTCAAAAAGTCCGAGGAGGAGATGAGGGCCATCAGGGGGAGGGATATCTCCATGATCTTCCAGGACCCCATGACCTCCCTCAACCCTCTGCACACCGTGGGGCGGCAGATAGACGAGATGCTGGCCCTCCACACGGACCTCAGGCCCGGGGAGCGGCGGGCGAGGGCCGCGGAGCTTCTGACGGAGGTGGGCATACCGAACTCCGAGGACAGGCTTGAAAGCTACCCCCACCAGTTCTCCGGCGGGATGCGCCAGCGGGTGGTAATCGCCATAGCCCTGGCGGCAAGGCCCGGGCTTATCATCGCTGACGAGCCCACAACCGCCCTTGACGTGACGGTCCAGGCCCAGATCCTGGCCCTCATGGAGGACCTGGTTAAAAGGTCGGGATCGGCCCTCATCCTCATAACCCACGACCTTGCGGTGGTGTCGGAGATGGCCCACAGGGTGGCGGTGATGTACTGCGGCCGGATTGTGGAGGAGGGCCCCGCAGAGGCCCTGATAAAGACCCCCCTCCACCCCTACACCGGGG
>JAAYQT010000266.1 GCA_012519165.1 Synergistaceae bacterium | reverse complement strand
CGAGGAAGAGGTTTCTTTGGAAAAACTGGCTCCGGAGACGGACCCCTCGGAGGGTGCCGGCGCCGGAGCTGCCATGGCCGCCGCCGGAGAAGCTCTGTCGGCAAAACCCCAAAGGAGCGGGGAAGAACCGGCTAACCCGGAACCTGCAAAGGAGAGCCTTCAGGCCCTGAACGGAAGAAAAGCCGAAAATCCTGAAACAGCTCCTGAAAAAATAATTGAAACGACGCAGGAAACAACCGGGAAAACAACCCCGGAAACCCGGCTTCGCAAAGGGGAGGCTGAAGGGGAAGTCGAGGGGACGTTTAAAGATAATCCCGACATCGTTAAATCGGCCGGAAGAGAAAAAGAACCAAACGCCGCCTTTAAAAAAACCATGCCGGAGGAAAAAGAACAGCCCCTCCAACAGCTTGACCGCGGCGAGGAGACACCTTCCCGGGGCCAACCTCATTCCCGGGAGGCAACCCCGGCCCCAGCCCCGGCCGGACCGGCAGAGGCGCGGACGGTTCAGGACCGGGGAGAAACCCGGGAACAGGACCGGGAGGCCGTCCCCTTGCCCGGGATTGAGGCCAGGGTGCGTCAGCCGCTGACCGACGGCGGGAAAAGCGGGGATAAAAACAGGGAGGACGACGGCCATTCATCCCGCGGACGTCTCCATCCCGAAGGGACCTATATTAACCGCAGCCCCGAGCAGCGGAGCGAAGGTCTCCGTCCCGGCGCTTCCCTTCCCCCGGCGGGGTTTGCAAGAGAGCTTCAGCTGGCCGGAAGGGGCGGGGCAGCCCTTGAAGAGGGCGTGGGCAATGTGGTCAGGTTCATAAGAGCGGAAGGAGGGCACAGGGCCTCAATAATTGTGGACCCTCCGGCCCTGGGGCGGGTAGAGGTGGAGCTGGTCTCAGGCGTGGCCGGAGTTGAGGCGTCCATCCGGGTAGCCAGCGAACAACTGAAGCTGCTTGTGCAGGACCATATAGCCCAGCTGAGGCTTCATCTTCAGCAGCAGGGAGTTCAGCTTGCAGAGTTTACCGTGGATATAAGCGATAACGGCCGCGAAGGCAGGGACGGACAGGGGAGCGAGGGAGGGAGCAGAAACCTTCGCGGATCTGCCGGACTCGCAGGCGACGGCGAAGAAACCCCCATCTTCAGGGTGGACCTCGAACAGGGGCTCCTTCACTGGATGGCCTAGGAGGTGCGAAAATGGCAACATCGGGAGTTAACGGCGCAGGCGGGACAGCATACTCGGAGGCCACTGGCGAAGCGCTTCGCAGAACGCAGAATGAGCTGGGCAAGGACGCATTTTTAAAAATCCTCATCACTCAGCTGAGCAACCAGGACCCTCTTGACCCTTTAAAGGACAAGGACTTTATTGCACAGATGGCCCAGTTCAGCACTTTGGAGCAGATGACCAACATGAACAAGAGCATCGAGCAGATGAACGCCGTAGCCAAGGGCTCGTCGGTAAACTACATCGGTCGGGTTATAGAATACGAGGACGACGACGGCTTAAGCGCCTTCGCCACCGTGGCCTATGTAAAATTTGATAAATCCGGGGTAATCCTTACCACTACGGAGGAAAAGGAAATTCCCCTTCAGAAAGTGCTCGCCGTCGCCTGATAAAGGGCTTCAGAATCGGGGGCAATCTTCCGATTCTATAAAAGACGGATAAACCCCCTGCCACGGAAGGCAGGGCGCAGAATACGCGGCAAGGGATTGCGGCATTCTTCAGAATAGACAGGGAGGAACTAATACCATGCTACGATCCCTTATGTCAGGAGTATCAGGCGTAAAAGCCCATCAGACCCTTCTGGACGTGACGGGCAACAATATAGCCAACGTAAACACCGTCGGCTTTAAAAAAGACGCAGTAACCTTCCAGGACCTTATGTACCAGACCACCAGGGGCGCCTCCGCGCCAAGCGAGGTAAGGGGAGGCATCAACCCCATGCAGGTAGGTCTGGGCGTAAAAGTTGCAGCCATTGAGACCATTCACTCCCAGGGGCAGCTTGAGTTCACCGGAAACAGAACCGACATGGCCATTGAAGGGGACGGCTACTACGTGGTAGGCGAGGGGACCAACCAGCTCTACACCAGGGCGGGCAACTTCCTGCTCGACGCCAACGGCAATATGGTGCAGT
>JAAYQT010000265.1 GCA_012519165.1 Synergistaceae bacterium | reverse complement strand
GGGGCAGGAGGTCCCCGGCGGACAGTCCATAAGCCACTGGTCGTACCCCATGGCATCCGCCCTCTTGATGGTCTCCTCAATTAAAAACACTGTGTTCACGCTCCCCACCCGGAGCCGCCCCTCCAGGCAGGCCACGGGGCCGCACCTGCCGGTCCCTATCTCCCCCGCCGGACGGTCCACCTCGTAGATGGCCTTTGTAGGGCAGACCATACTGCAGAGGCCGCACCCCCGGCAGAGGTCCTCGTTTATTACCGGAATGCCGCCCCCCAGCCAGGCTATGGAGCCGTAGGCGCACTGCCGGGCGCACTCGCCGCAGGAGATGCACTTGCCGCCCTCAATCTTTGCCACCGGCATGGAGACCGTCTCGGCGCGGCTGGGGGCGCCCCCCAGCAGAATGTGGAGGTTGGGCTCCTCCACGTCCAGGTCCAGGGCAAGCGTTTGGGGCCTTGCAAGCAGAAGGGAGGCCGCGATGCTGGTCTTGCCCGTGCCTCCCTTGCCGCCGGCTACTGCCAGCCTCATTTTCCGCAGTCGTGGTCCGGGCCGTGGCCGCAGTCCGTCTCCACCGGCTGAAGCGACCCGGCTACGAGGGCCTTCACCGCCTCTTCAACCCCCATGGGCGGCACGGTGAGAACCTTGACCCCCAGCTGCGTGAAAAATTCCTTGGCCTTCACGCCCATTCCCCCGGCGACGACTATTTGGGCGCCCATCTCCTTAACCCTGTTGGGGAATACGCCGGGGGCGTGGTCGCCCTCCGGCGCCGGAAGGACCTCCCGGGTCGTCTCCCGCCCGTCCTCGTAGGTAACAAGAAGGAACTCCCTCACCCTGCCGAAGTGCTGGGCTACGGCGTCTCCGTCGATGGCTATTGCCGCCCTGGTCATTCCTCCCCGACCTCCCCGAGCCTTGTCTGAAGCTCGTCCATCCGGGCCTTAAGCATTTCCATCTCCCGCTGAAGGTATTCCCTTTCCACCTCGGGGCTGAAGGGCTCAGCCCAAACTCCGCCCCACCCCCGGCCCATGCCGAACCGGCCAAAGCCGCCCCGGGGGCCCGGGCCGAAGCCGGGGCCGTAACCCATACCGCGGCCCCTGCCGCACCATCCTCTTCCCCATCCTGTCATGGGGCCCATACCCATGGGACCCGTACCGTTTCTTGCAGGCATATTAACTCCTCCTTTAATGATATTGATTATCAGTTGCATAATACCCTACTCTGTGGCATTATGTCAAGGGGTAATTTTTGCCCCGTACAATCTGCGCCCCGGATAAGCCCCGGTGCAGGAAGGGAAGGTTATTAACCAATTGGACGACAAAAAAACGGCCCTGCTCTTCATGGAAAAACTTAAAAGCGGCGGCTTCCGCGTCACCGCCCAGCGGGAGACCCTGTTTGCAGTCATCGCCGAAAGCCTGGGAGGCCCCACAAGCGTACAGGAGATCTGGGAGAAGAGCCGCGCCCTGGACCCCTCCATAGGCATTGCCACCGTCTACCGAACGGTAAACCTGCTTGAGGAGATGGGGGTGTTGAACGTAATCTACCTTAACGAAGGGGAGTTCCGCCTGGAGATGCCGGGGGCCATGTTCCACGTGGCCGCCTTCTGCCGGAGGTGCGGCAAACTCCGCCCCCTGGGCAGGGAGGCGGAAAAGCAAAGGGCGGTGGAAGAATGGCTCTTGGAGGCCGGAATGGAGCTGCTTCCCCAGTCCCTGGCCGTGGCAGGCCTGTGCGAGGAGTGCAGGGCGGTCATGGACGACTGCGACCGCTTCCCCCGCTGCCCCGGGCCGGGCATGGGGCGGGGACGGGGCAGGGGACGGGGGCGGGGGCTGTCGCGGGGCAGGATGGCCCCCGGAAGGGGGGGAGGGCAATAAAAAAGGGCCCCCGGACGTGTCGGGGACCCTCAATTAATGAGGCGCTTCTAGAAGAACATCTCCTTGGCTATAAACAGGACGGTCAGGCCGTACATAATGGGGCTAACGTCTTTGGCCTTGCCGGTGACCACCTTCAGAACGGTGTAGGTCACGATGCCGAACTCAATGCCGTGGGCAATGCTGTAGGCAAAGGGCATGGTGAAGAAGGCCACGCACGCCGGGGCGGCGTCGGTCCAGTCGGAGAAGTCCAGTTCCTTAAGGCTGGACATCATGAAGATGCCCACCAGAACCAGGGCCGGGGCCGTGGCGCATGCGGGGACAATGGCCACTATGGGGGAGAAGAAGAGGGCCAGAAGCAGCAGCGAGCCGGTCACAAAGGCCGTAAGCCCCGTCCTGCCCCCCTGCTCCACTCCGCTTGCGCTCTCCACGTAGGACGTAACGGTGGAAGTGCCAAGGACGGCGCCGGCCACCGTGCCGATGGCGTCGGCCATGAGGGCCTCCTTCGCCTTGGGCAGACGGCCCCGGGAATCCAGCATTCCCGCCCTGTTGGTTACCCCGACCAGTGTTCCCACCGTGTCAAAGAAGTCCACGAAGAAGAAGGAAAACAGCACAATCCAAAAATTCGGGTTGGCGATGGCGGAGAAGTCCATCTTGCCGAAAATGGGCATTACCGACGGCGGCATGGAGATTACTCCGTCGGGCATTTTCGTCACTCCAAGGGTAACGGCCAGCCCCGTGACGATGAGAATGCCCCAAAGGATGGCTCCCTTAACCTTCTTGGCCTCAAGGGACGCCATAATAACAAAGCCAACCATGGCAAGGACTATCTCTACGCTCCGCAGGTTTGCCACCCCCACCAGCACGGCGTCGTTCTTGACGATGATGCCGGCATTCTGCAGCCCTATGAAGGTGATAAAAAGGCCTATTCCGGTGGAGATGCCTATCTTGAGGGACTGGGGGAACTCGTTGACCACCGTCTCCCTAACCTTGGTGAGGGTCAGCAGCACGAACAGGATGCCCTCCACAAACACGGCCGCCAGGGCCACCTGCCAGGAGATTCCCATCCCCAGCACCACGCCGAAGGCAAAGAAGGCGTTCAGCCCCATGCCCGGCGCAAGGGCAATGGGGTAGTTGGCCATAAAGGCCATTAAAAAGGTGGCCAGGGCGCTTGATACGCACGTGGCGGTCATGAGGGCCCCGAAGGGCATTCCCGCGTTCTGAAGGATGCTCGGGTTGACGAAAATAATATAGGCCATGGTCATAAAAGTGGTGATACCCGCCAGCACTTCCGTCCTTACGTCAGTGCCCGCCTCCTTCAGGCGAAACTGCTTCTCCAAAAACGATGACATTATGTTTCCTCCCCTTGTATTAAATTAAAATAAATTTGATCCGCAAAAAGTGAAAGCAGCCCGCCCCGGCCCAGGTCCACGTACCCCTGGTCGGTGAGCTTAAGTTCGGGGATCACCGACAGAGACAGGAAGCTCATGGTCATGAAGGGGTGATCCAGCGGGCATCCCAGCTCCCGGGCCGCCGCCTCGGTCCTCTCCAGACCCTCTATTACATGGTCGGCGCCCAGAGGGCTCATGAGGCCCCCAACGGGTAGGTCCAGGGAAGCGAGCGTGTCGTCCCCCCTGGCCGCGACCACGCCGCCGCCCCGGTCTGCCAGATGTTTAAAGACGGTAATGACGGACGGGATATCCGCCCCCGCCGCCACAAAGTTGTGGGCGTCGTGGGCCACCGACGAGCCCAGGGCCCCCTCTTTAAGGCCAAGCCCCCTGACAAAGCCCACCGCAAGCCGTCCCGTGCCCCGGTTTTTCTCAAGGACGGCCAGGTAGCACAGGTCCCTTGACGGGTCGGCGACCGCCGCTCCGTCCCTAATAGTTGCGTCCATTACCAGGTGGTCCGTGACCACCTGCCCCGGCCTTACCCCCACAACCCGGATCCGGGCGCCCGAAGGCGCCGGCAGGCGGAAGGCTTCCGCATCAGGCGCGGCAACCTTAGCCGCGCTTACAGAGGGGGGCGAAACCCGCAGAACGGGCCCGTCCACAAGGCGCCCCTCGAAAGCCACAAGCCGTCCCCTCTTCCAGACCTTCTGAACCCGGCACTCCTCAAGGCTGTTAACCGCCACGAGGTCGGCAATCCTCCCGGGGGCTACTGCGCCCCTGTCCTTCCAGCCGAAATAGTCCGCCGGGGTCAGGGTGACCATCCGCAGGGCTACAAGGGGGGAGATGCCCTCTTTTATAGCAAGGCGGATTTTCTCGTCCATGTGGCCTTTGTCCCGCAGGTACCGGGCGGTGAGGTCGTCGCTCACCAGCATGCAGCGGCTGGAGCGGGCCTCGTTCTCCCGCACCAGGGGGGCGAGTTCGGCCAGGTTGTGCTCCGTGGCCCCCTCACGGATCATTAGCATCATCCCCCGCCGGAGCTTGTCCAGCCCCTCTTCCAGGGTGAAGCTCTCGTGGTCGGAGTCGCAGCCGCTGAGCAGATAGGCGCACAGCTCCCTGCCCGTGAGGCCGGGGGCGTGGCCGGACTTCACCCTGCCTTCCGACGCAAGGAGTTTGGCCCAGACTTCGGGGTCGCTCCCCGTCACGCCGGGGTAGTTCATAACCTCACCCAGGGAGTCGCACCACCCCCGGGCGAACATCTCCGCCACGGCCGACGCGTCCAGCTCCTCGAAGGGCGTCTCGAAGGCCGACGCAGGAACGCAGGAGGGGGCGGTGTAGAACAGGTCCGCGGGACAGCCAAGACCCTCCCGCTGCATGTACTCCACCCCCGCCATTCCGCAGGTGTTGGCAATCTCGTGGGGGTCCGGCGCAGCCGAGGTAGTCCCCCGCAGGACGGCAAGCTCGGCGAAGGCCGCAGGGGTAAGCATGGTACTCTCAATGTGGCAGTGGCCGTCGATAAAGCCGGGCGTCAGGGTCAGCCCCGAAAGGTCCTCCTCTGCCAGGCCCTCGTAGCCCTTCCCCACCCCGGCAATTCTGTCCCGGTAGATGGCTGCGTCCGCCTCCTCGTACTCCAGGGTAAAGACGTTTGCCACCCTGGCCCCCCGCAAAACAAGGTCCGCCAGCCGGTCCCCCCTGGCTACGGCGAGAAATTCACCCCTTTGCAAGGCCCCTCCCCTCCCTTTTTGCTTCCATAGCGTGAAGTGTAGCGGATTGGAGCCTTAAGCGCAACACCGGAGGGCGCTACGGCGGATAAATCTACTTTGAACGGCAGGGAATGTTTACTGACCCGCAAAGACGGGCAAGAGCCTTGTCGCTTGTCATCAGAAGGGCTTTTTCTTTTTCTGCAAGGGCAAGGTATAACATATCGTAGGAGGGGTGATTGTGCTTTATGCTCAGCTTCAGAGCCCTTTTCCACAGCTTCGCGGAATCAAAAAAACGGTCAATCATGTCTACGCCGTCTTCGGCATACGCCAGGCATTCTTCTTCAGGCATCAATCCGGCCCGGTAAATCTTCCAGAAGACGTTGGTAATTTCTGCGACAAAAAGGTCCGGCGCAATTACCCGGGCCGCAGACAGATAGACCTCCTCGAAGGCTTGCCGGTTTTCTTTGTGCAGAATTATTTCAATGGCGGCGCTTACGTCCAGAACTACCTTCATGCGTCCCTGTCTTCTCTTATCAGCGCAACGGCGTCAAGCTCCTGCAGGGACGAATTTGGCTCCCGGCTCCGCAGCCTGTGAATCAAAATTCGTCTTCTTTCAGCGCCTGCGCCCCTTTCTTCAATACCTCTTTCCAGGAAAAGGAGGGCCTGTTCCGCCACCGAACGGCCGGCAACCCTTGCCGCCGTCTGAAGACGCTCGTAAACGTCGTCGGGGCAGTCCTTTATCTGTAGATTAGCCATCCGGTCCCACCGCCTTTCATCAAGCTAAACCAATTATAGTTTCCGCCCGGTGAATAGGCAAGGCGCAGGCGGGGTGCAAAAGCTTGTATTGGGGCTATAATGGGCTTAAGACGAGGAAGGCGGAAGCCCGGCGGGCAAATTTTTGAGGATGTGATTTTTAAGTGGACTATTCGACCCTCTCCATGACGGTCATCTTTATCATTGGCATTGTGGCGGGCTTTTTTAATACCATTGGAGGAGGGGGAACCCTGCTGGTCCTTCCCTTTCTCACCTTCATGGGCATGGACATAGCCCTCGCCAACGAGACAAACCGCCTGGGGGTGCTTCTGCAGAGCGGCACGGCGGCAGTGGAGTACGGCAGAAAAAAGGTGCTCGACCTTAAAACGGCCCTTCCCCTGGCCCTTTTCTCAACCATCGGCTCCGTGGCGGGGACCTTTCTTGCCATAAACATCGACAGAAGGTATCTGAACCTGGCCGTGGCGGCGGCCATCTCCTTTATGGCGCTGCTGCTCATCTTCAGGCCCGCCATGTGGGAGACAAGGCGGGAGTCGAAACTGCCCAGGTTCGCCATATTTGCCGTGTTTTTTGCCATAGGGGTCTACGGCGGCTTCATCCAGGCGGGGGTGGGCTTTTTCCTAAGCTGGGGCCTTGCCGTGGCGGTGGGAGTTGACCTGCTGAGGGGCAACGCGATCAAGATGGTGATAGTGGGCTCCTACAACATAATCAGCCTGGCCATCTTTTACAAAAGCGGCCTGGTAGACATTCCCGTGGGCCTGGCCCTGGCCGGGGGAAGCATGGTTGGGGCCGTGCTGGGCGCAAAGTTCGCCGTGGCCAAGGGCAGCAGCTGGATTCGCTGGATTTTGGCAGTGGTAATAATAATAAGCGCCTCAAAAATGGTGATGGACGTGTTTTAAAGCGGCCCCAACCCGGAGACCGAGTAGGCGCACCATGCCAGAAGTGCGCCCATGACTGCGTCCACCGCCCGGCCCTGCCGCTTGAAGACCCTTTTTTGAATGGCCCCCACCGCGGTCCAGGTCATTACGCCGCTGAAGCAGGCCAGCGCAAGAAAGATGCCGCCGCCAAATAGCCACGCCCTAGAGGTGGTCCAGGGCAGAATAAAGGCCGACAGCGTGGTTAGGCCGAACAAAATCACCTTGGGGTTAAGAAACTGCAGGAAAAAACCCTGCCGGAAGCCCGGCGCCTCCGGTATGGCTTCCCCCTCGCCGGAGGGGGCGGATTTCGGGAAGGCAATCTTCCATGCGAGCCACATAATATAGGCCGCCCCCGCGATTCTAAGCCAGGGCAGCATTGCCGGCAGCAGCGCCGCCAGGACGAGATTAAATGCGGCGCAGGCCGTCATCACGATTAAAAGCCCCGTTATCATCCCTACGGTAAGGGGCAGCGCTCCGGTAAAGCCGTGAACACGGGCGGTATTCATGGCAAAGATGATATTGGGCCCCGGCGTGTGGGACGAGATTAAAACAAAGGTAAAAAAGGCCGTCCATTCCATGGGCAGATTCCTCCCGGCGCGCAGGCGCCAACGATTTACAGCAGCTTTTTAAATTCCTCTCTGGAAAGATCGCAATCTTTAAGGATTTTAGCAAGAAGGCCGGGGCTTATCGTCTCACCTGAATGAACCGGAACAACCGTCGACCGGCCGCTATCATCTCGAAGGAAGTGATGGCTGCCCCTGGTTCGGATAACCTTAAATCCGCCTTTAGCAAGGGCCGACACAAGCGCCTTGCCGGAAATAGCCGGAAAATTGGTCATACTGGCAAGCTAACCTGTTGAATCCCTATAAAATCCAGCCGGCCGCAGTCTTCTCCCTCCACCTCAAGGCACAGCTCTATGGCTTCTTTTATTCTGGCGGTAAGCTCATCCAGGGAACCGGCCTGGGTGTGGCACCCGGGAAGAGCGGGGACTGTTGCAATGTAGACGCCGTCGCCATCCCGCTCAATTATTACGCTGAACTGCCTTGTCATCGCTACCGCCTCCCGCAGGTTTATGCAAAAAAAATTCTACCACGACCGGGAAGTGTTTCATAGGAGGAGGCCTGCGATAATCGCTCGTCGATATTACAAGGGGCTACGTTTTTTCCGGATTGCCTCCATTGACACGCATAAAAACACGTGTCATAATTTTCTTGGTTAAAGAGAGGGAGGCGAACCCCATAAAAAACTTCAGCAGCAGGGAAATCATTAAAATTCTGGAGAGCGACGGCTGGTATTTAACGGGCGTCAGGGGCGACCACCACTACTTCCGACACGACATAAAAAAAGGGAAGATAACAGTACCCCACCCTGAAAAAGACCTGCACCCCAAAACATCAAAGAGCATCTTTAAACAGGCCGGCCTCGAAGATTAGTCCCCGTAAAGGAGGAAACTCAATGGCCAGAAAAAAAATCAGGGATATTAGAACTTATCCCGCAATTCTAACAAAAGACGAAAACGGTATTGCAGTTGAATTTCCCGACCTGCCCGGGTGTGTAACTTGCGGCAGTACCGGAGAAGAAGCGGTTGACCGGGCAAAAGAGGCGCTCGAGGGCTTTCTTTTCGTATCCGAGCGCGACGGTGATTTCGTTCCGGCTCCCACCCCCTTTGAAAAAATCCGTGTGGAAGAAGGGCAGGCGGTGGTCCTCATCACGGTGCGCATGGACATTGTCAGGGAAGAAGAGGCCAGGCGAAGCGTCACAAAGAGCGTCACCCTGCCGGCGTGGCTGAACCAGTTGGGCATGGAACACAATCTGAACTTCTCAAGCCTCTTACAGGAGGCTCTGAAGGAACGGTTGGACGTAAGAGAACCGGCGTCCTTCTAAAACGGTATCAAATAACCGCGGCGTCAAAAAACGGGAGGCTTTCGCCCCCCGCTTGTTTGTTCATCTATTATAAACAGGCCCGAGGCGCTTTCTTATGGCCCTTAGCCTGGCGCTCACCGCCTGCTGGGTTACCCCGAACCTCCCGGCGGCCTCCTTTTGCGACAACCCCTCTGCCAGCAGAATCACCAGCTGCCGGTCGCCTTCGTCCAGGCGGGCGCAGAGGTCTTCACCCGCAAAATCCGGCTCTTCGAAAAAGGACGGCTCCGCGGCAGTGCCCTCTATATCCTCAAGGGGCGTCCAGTCCTGCCGCCACTCCCGCC
>JAAYQT010000264.1 GCA_012519165.1 Synergistaceae bacterium | reverse complement strand
GCCCGCCTTCGAGTTCGGAGCGGCGGCGGGCCGCATTATGATTAAACTCCTTCAGGGGAGCTCGCCGATACCCCGGGCAACCTACCTTATTCCCGCCTTAAAATCCCCGGGCGGAGAGTCCATTCCTTACATTAAGTAAAGGTTAATATATCCCCGCAAGTTTGGGCAGCAGAAGGCTGATCCACGGAACGTAAGTAAGGACCAGTACGGCAATAATCATGCTCAGGATAAAGGGCCAGGCCGCCTTCGAGATGGCCTCCAGCGTTATGCCGCTTATGCCGCACCCCACAAAGAGGCACACGCCCAGGGGCGGGGTGACCATGCCTATTGCCAGGTTGACCACTATGATGATGCCGAAGTGGAGGGGGTCCACTCCAATCTGGGTGACAATTGGGTAGAGGACGGGCACCAGGATGATGATGGACGCCACCGTCTCCATGAAGGTGCCTATGAACAGCAGCAGGATGTTGATCAGGGTTAAGATCACTATCGGGTTGCTTGAGATGGAAAGGATAGCCTCCGCCACCGCCTGGGGTACCCTCTGGGCCGTTAAAATCCAGCTGAAGACCGAGGACGTGGCTATGATGAACATGATGGTGGCAGTGCCCACTGATGTGCTCACCAGAATGTCCTTAAGCTTTGAGAAGGACAGTTCCCTGTAGACGAATGCGCCGACAACAAAGCCGTAAATTACCGCAACCACCGCCGCCTCTGTGGGAGTGAAAACCCCGCCGTAGATTCCGCCCAGGATGATAACCGGCATAAGAAGGGCGAGGATGGCGTCCTTAAATGTGGCCCATATTTTTGCGCCTCCCGCCTTTTCGTCCCCTCTGTACCCTTTTTTACGGGCGATAAACCAGGCTGTGAACATAAGGGAGGCGCCCACCAGGATCCCCGGGAGGATGCCGCCCATAAAGAGCCCGCCGATGGATACCCCCGTGAGTACTCCGTAGATTATCATGGGGATGCTTGGGGGTATCATTACGCCCAGTGTGCCGGCCGTGGCCTGAACCGCCGTGGCGTAGGGCGCGTCGTAGCCCCTGCGGATCATGGCCGGGATGAGTATGGTGCCGATGGCCGCCACGCATGCCACCGCAGCCCCGGAGATGGCGCCGAAGAACATGCTGGCTACTATGGCCACGAAGGCAAGTCCCCCCGAAAAACGGCCCACAATTGAGTTGGCAAAGTCTATGAGCCGTCTTGAAATTCCTCCGAACTCCATGAGGGACCCTGCAAGGATGAAAAAGGGCACCGCCATCAGGGGAAAGGAGTCGGTAGCAGTAAACATCTTCTGAACCAGCACCACCGGGGGGATGGTTCCCGACCAAATAATGGTAGACAGGCAGGCCAGTCCTATGGCAACCGCAATGGGCACGTTAAGCAGAAAGAAAAAGATAAGCCCGCCGAACAAAACCGTGATCATGAACTTTTCACCGCCCTTGCCGAAAGAGCCTCCGCCGCTTGTTCAACCATCTGGAAAAAGCAATGGGCAAACATCAGCGCCCCTCCGGCAAGCAGGGCGCTGTAGGGGATGGCCATGGAGATCTCCATGGCGGGGGAGAGCTGCCTGCCCACCACCTTGAGGATGAGGCTTCCGTACTGAATCATGAAGGCGAAAAACACGCAGCACAGGGCGTTTACCAAAACCGCAGTCCACTTCTGCAGATTATCAGGGAGGAGTATTACAAGGGCCTCCACGCCGATATGGGATTTCTTCATTACCCCTATGCCTGCGCCAAGAAAAACAATCCATACCATAAGGTAACGGGAAAGTTCCTCCGACCACGGCAGGGAAGAGTGAATGACAAACCGGAAAATGACCTGAAGAAACACGACGACAACCATTACTGTGAGAAGAGCGCACACAATATACTCCACAAGGCTGTTAATCTTTTGGAGAAGGTTTTTAAAAAAAGACATGACAACCTCCTTGCCGGCAGAACCCCGCCACCCCGGAAATACCTGCGAAGGGCGGATAGACCGCCCTTCGCAGAAACTGCTGCAAAGCTGTTTTTAATTACCGCTTAAAATCTGATCCAGGAGCTTGGCGTCCTCGCCCAACTCACCCTTAAACTCGTCGTAAACCGGCTTGGTAGCCTCCCTGAACAGGGCGACGTCGGGCTCGGTTACCTGCATGCCCAGTTCCTTGAGTTTGGCAACCTGCTCGTCCTCCATCCTTGTAATCTGCTCCCGCTGATAGAGGGCGGATTCCTTTGCGGCTTTCAGGAAAAGGGCTTTATGCTCTTCGGACAGGCCGTTGAACTTCGCCTCTGCGATGGCAATCATGGCCGGGGAGAAGACATGTCCCGTTAGGGCGAGGTGTTTTTGCACTTCGTAAATCTTCTGGACAAAGATTATGGGGATGGGGTTCTCCTGGCCGTCCACCGTTCCCTGCTGCAGAGCGGTGAAGACCTCGCCCCACGCCATGGGAGTGGGGTCCGCGCCCATGACCTTCCACAGGGCCATGTGGATCTTGTTCTCCATGGTGCGGAGTTTAAGCCCCTTGGCGTCCTCCGGGGTGTTTACGGGGCGCTTGGAGTTGGTGAAGTGGCGGAAGCCGTTTTCGTACCACGCCAGACCCTTGATGCCGATCTTGTCAAGAAGGCCCATGACGTACTGGCCGATTTCGCCGTCAAGGACGGAGTAGGCCTGGGCCTTGTCCTTAAACAGGAAGGGGAAGTCGAAGAGCATGAACTTTTTCTCGAACCCTCCCATGGGGCCGGTGGAACCCACGTAGATGTCCACCGTTCCCAGCTGAAGACCCTCCAGCAGGTCCCGCTCGCCGGTACCCAGCTGGTTGTTGGGGAAGAGGGCAATTTCGATCTCCCCTCCCGACTCCTTTTCCACTATCTCCTTAAACTTCTCGGCGCCCAGATGATAGGGGTGCTGGTCGCTTACCGAGTGGCCCAGTTTGAAGCTTATTTTGGCCGCCTCCGCAGTCGGCGCAACCGCCAAAGCAAAGACAAGCAAGAGCACAAATGCAACAATACTTCTGAACTTCATGTTATCTCCTCCCGTTTGGTTTGTAATACCCTGGCCATTTTATGCCAGGAATTCTTCGTAGCTCTTTTGACGTATCCTGACCAGGTTGGCAAGGGCCAGGTTGACCGGGGTGGGTACTCCCAGCCTTCTCCCTTCGTCTACAATTGCGCCGTTGATAACGTCTATCTCCGTCTGCCGCTTGTTCATAACGTCCTGGAGCATGGAGGACCTGTTGGGCCCCGTCATCCGGGCGACGGTTTTTGTGTACTCCACGGGGTCGTCGGACTCAAGCTTAATTCCGGCTGCCGAGGCCACATTCATGCCTTCTTCTACCGCCAGAACCATGAGTTCTTCCGCCTCGGGCAGCTCCGTCATGCGGCCGTTTCGGAGCCCCGTTACGGCAGTGAGGGCGTTAATTCCCACGTTGACCAGGAGCTTTCCCCAGATGAGCCCTATCACGTTCTCCGATAGCTTGACTGATATACCGGCCTTTTCAAACATGGCGCCAATTTCTTTTAGCCGGTCGCTTATGGTCCCGGCCGGCTCTCCCATGATGGTATCGCCCCTGCCGGCGTGGCGGATTTTGCCGGGGCCGAGCAGAGTGCTGCCGTGGCCTGTTATTCCCGCAATTACCCGTTCGGGGCCGACTACGGAGGAAAGTTTGTCCACGTTGCCCAGGCCGTTTTGAAGGGTCAGCACGGATGTGCCGGGGCCCACAAGGGACATGGCGCCCTTCATGGCCCCGGCGGTGACCGTAGACTTGACAAAGACGATCACGAGGTCGGCCTTGCCCGCCGAAGCAGGGTCAACGGTTCCGCGGATATTTTTAATTGTCCGCTCCTTCCCCTCGGCCTCGATTACCAGGCCTCTTTCGTTTACGGCGTCCATGTGCTCTTTACAGACGTCGGCCAGGGTTACGTCGAACCCGGCCTCGGCCAGCAGGCCGCCGTAGAGGCAGCCCATGGCGCCGGAGCCCAGGATTACGGTTTTCATCCCGGGCCTCTACTTAATGTCCTTCAGGTCTTCGGCGGACAGGCCCCCGAATATGTGCTGCTCGCCGGGGAAAGCGCCGATCTTAACTTCGTTCTTGTACTCCTCAAGGGCCCGTACAATCTCCTGGCCTACCTGGGCGTACTGTTTAACAAACTTGGGCAGGAATTTGTCGAAGAGCCCCAGCATGTCGTGGAACACCAGCACCTGGCCGTCGCAGTACCTTCCCGCCCCTATGCCTATGACAGGTATGGAGACGGCCTTGCTTACCGCCCTGCCCAGCTCCTCGGGGACGCATTCAAGCACCAGCGAGAAGGCCCCGGCGTCCTCAAGGCTCTTCGCCTCGTCCACGATTTTCTGGGCGGCGTCCAGGCTCTTTCCCTGGACTTTAAACCCTCCCAGCATGGAGGCCGTCTGGGGAGTGAGGCCGATATGCCCCTGGACGGGAATTCCGCCCTTCACCAGGGCGTCCACTACCTCGGGGCAGTGACCCTCCAGCTTAATTACGTCGCAGCCTCCCTCCTTCATCAGCCGGTTTGCGCTTCTAACCGCCTGGGCGGGGCCCTCGTTATAGGACCCGAAAACCATGTCGCCCACGATCATGGGAGTGGGCGCCCCTTTGACCACAGGCTTGATGTGGTGGATCATCTCGTCTGTGGTAAGGTTCACCGTGCCGGGGTGGCCGAGCATGGTCATGGAGAGGGAGTCGCCCACAAGGATGATCTCTATCCCCGATTTTTCAACAAGAACCGCCTGAGAGTAGTCGTAGGCGGTGACCATGGTGATCTGCTCGCCCTTTTGCTTCATTTCTTTAAGCTGCTGAATTGTTACCTTTGCCATTTATACAAGCCTCCTCTGCTTCGAATAAGATCAAGGGAATTATACAACGGCGGAAGGGGAAAGGGGCGGGGCGGGAGCGCCTTTCCGGCTTAAAATTCGTCCTCGCCCCAACCGGCCCGGTACAGTCCGGGGATATCCACCGGAAGCCTCCCTTCGGGCCCGGCCCGGCCATGCAGTATGTCCGCAAGGGCGTCGATGACGGCGTCAATGTCGCTGTAGAGGGCAAAGAACCCTCCGCACCGGGGCAGGTCGAGAAGGGAGTAAGGGGTGCGGGCGGAGAGGATATAGAGCCGCTCTTCTCCCAGCTCTTTAAGCAGGGCAAGCCACTCTTTTTCTTTCCAGCAGTCGTATTCGGCGGCGAATACTGCCGGTTCGCCGCGCAGCGTTTCAACCGCCCCTGAAATGTCCTCTCTCCCCGGTTTTTGAGGCAGGAGGCATAGTT
>JAAYQT010000263.1 GCA_012519165.1 Synergistaceae bacterium | reverse complement strand
CTGCTCTATAAGCTCGATGTCCAGGCCCTCATCCTCGTAAAATCGTATGATCCGGACGGCATCCTTCGCCGTCCAGCCCTGGTTGGCGTCCGCCCGGAGCAGCACGCCTCCCCCAACGGCGGACCGGATTTCCCGGAGGCGGACCATGTCCAGTGCCGAGTCGGTCCCCACCTTGATCTTCAGGGCGGAGTAACCCTCCTCCACCGCCTCCAGGCTGTCCCTCACCATGGTCTCAGGGTCGTTGACGCTGATGGTGTAGTCCGTCTCCACGGTCCTTGCCGTACCGCCCAGCAGGGCGTAGAGGGGTTTGTTCATGATCTTGCCCCGGAGGTCGTGAAGGGCTATGTCTGCGGCGGCCTTTGCGGAGCTGTTGCCCACGAGGGCGGTATCCACCGTGTCCAGCAGTCCGTTAAGGTCGTCCGTATCCCGGCCCGTCAGAAGGGGGCGCAGCCGCTCCTCCACCGCTCCTCTGATGGCGCCGTTGGTATCCCCCGTGATCACCGCCGTGGGAGGCGCCTCGCCGTAGCCCCGCAGCCCCTGGTCCGTCTCCACGACCACCACGTTGGTGGTAACCTCAAGGGCTGTGCGCAGAGCCGTCTTGAAGGGTTTTTTAAGGGGTACGGACAGGCGGCCCAGCCTTATATCTTTTATTCTCATCCTTCAATCTCCCTGAAGGACTCGTAAATCACCCTGCCGACCTGCGCGCAAAGATCAACGGCCTCCTGCCTGTCACGGCCCTCTGTAAGCACGGCCACAACCACCGGCGTCTTTGACTTGAAGAAAAAGACGCCTGCATCGTGCTCGATTCCCGGCAGCTCCCCCGTCTTGTGGGCCAGGAGCTGCTCCAGATCGTCGGGGTCGTCCAGGGGAATCAATCCAGGCAGTTTGCCGTTTAGCTTCTGGGCAGAGAGGATGTCCATCGCCCTGCTCCTGTACTCCGGGGGCAACTCTTCGCCGGAATGGAGTATTTCAAGAATGCGGGCCGTATCCGCAGCGGTGGTAAAGTTGTCCCTGCCCGCCTTCTTGGCCTCAAAATCCAGCATCTTCCGCCCCAGTACCGTATTCTCCAGGCCCAGTTTTTTAAAATCTGCGTTGACCTCGCTTATTCCCAGCCTGTCGATGAGCAGATTGGTTGCGGTGTTGTCGCTTAGGGCTATCATGAGCAGGGCCAGGTCGTCCAGCCGCCACTTTGCCCCGGGCCTCGTCTTGTGGAGGAGCCCGCCGTCGACTGCCGTTCCCTCGGTCAGCTCAATTCTTTCGTCCAGGCTGAGTTCTCCTTCGGCAGCCTTTGACAGAAGCGTGTAAAGAATGCCCAGCTTGATCAGGCTTGCCGAGGAGAAGACCCTGTCTCCGCTACGAACTAATCTTTCTCCGGCCGCCAGGCTGTGAACTACCAGCCCGGCGATTCCGGAGAATTTTTCCGCTTCTTTTTTTAACGTCCTGGTCCAGGCCATATTCTTAGCCCAGCAGTACCGCCCGAACCATTACGTAGAGGACGGTGAATACTACAATGAGCCACCCGTTGCAGAGCATGGCCTTCAGGTCGTCCGACTGGGCAAGGCCCATCTGCCCCTGCATGTCTCCTTCGGGAATGGCGAAGGATGTCATCTGGGAGCCCACCAGCAGCACAATCACCCAGATCGTCATGGGGATGTTGAGGCTCTGGGCCAGGGGAAGGAACATCTTGTTGATGACCTCCGCCTGGGCCACTGCGGCGCCTGGGATTCCGAAGACGCCAACCAGAGTGGAGAAAGCGAGGAATGCCACGGCGCCGCCCTGCTCCACATAGGGTTTAAGCAGAGTGGCAAGAGCCTCGAAGGTGCCCGCAGCAGTCATGAAGTTTACAAAAGGATCGAGCAGTACGAAGAAGAAGAAGAGCCAGATGAGGCGCTTGGAGCCCTCGGAGATGGTGTCCACTATCTCCGTAACGTTAAGGCCTCCCGCAAGGCCGGTGAGAAGGGCCGTGCCCAGCATGACCGCAAGCACGAAGGTGGAGCCTCCGGAGATTGCAATTCCGTAACCCACCAGGGACGACATAACCACGACAAACGTAATTGTGGCTCTCCTGGCGGAGGGGGTGGGCTTCCAGTCGAGGCCCTTTTCAGCAGTAACTTCCTCCTCGGCGTAGTGGTTCTTGCCCTCGGTCTTCTTCTGGATTACGCCCGCCCAGATGAAGGTCACAATCCACATGATGATGGAGATGGGCACGCCGGCGTGAAGAAGATACTGGGGGTAGGAGAGGCCGGTGAACTCCATCAGGGCAACTACCGGCGGGGTGAAGGGTCCAAGGAAGAGGCCCGTAGCGCCAGCGCCGTGGAAGAGCACTCCCATGGTGTTGGGGGTGATCCTGACGGAGGCTACGATGGGGATAAGCACCGGGGCCAGGATGGCATTGCCTCCCGCCATGGTGCCCAGGAGGCTGACGATGATTACCGAGCAAAGCATAACGATGAAAAACGCCCGTTTCTGGGAGTTTACATTGAGCTTGCCGGTGACCATGGTAACGAGGTCGTTTACCACCTCGGTGCGCTTAAGAACTTCGCCCAGGCCCGCCCCAAGCAGGATTATGAGCCCTATATAGCCAAGAAAAGAGCCCAGTCCGTCCCGGATTCCCGAGGCCACGTCCATAATACCGTGGCCGCCTATGATGGAGGCAGCCAGGATTCCCAGGGAGACGGCCACTATCTGGCCGTACTTGGTAAAGCAGAAGACGAGGTAGATAAGCAGCGGAAGAAGACCCAAAATAATCGAATTTTCCACGTTAACCCCTCCTGTAATTTTTTTGTTTACTGCCTGCGCCGGACCCTCCCGGCCTGCCCTGCCCTCCTTTCACCCTGTTTTACATAACAAAAAACCGGCCCCTGCGACGCTTATGTGCGGCGCAAGAGGCCGGATTTCATTCTCTGCCGTCCGCGGGGAGCGCCCTACGAACCGATAAACGAAGCAGCCCGATATTTATTTCTTCAACCTATTGTAACACCAAAGATGCGAAAAACGTCAACCTCCAAATCCTTCATGCACAGTCGGGACACGGGAGCGGAACGCCCTTGGGAGGATGAGGAATCAGCCGGGCTTCCCTACCTGCCTGCGGCCCTCTCCAGGGCGGTCTCCAGCCGTGCCCTGAGCGTGCATTCAAGGGCTCCCCTGTCCTGTATTTTAACATCGGCCCCTGACACCCCCATCCGGGAGAGCTCTTCGCGCGCAACGGAACGGATACGTTCTCCGAACTGTTTCATCACAATGCTTTCAACATATACCGTGTTATCCTCTCCCCCCGAGGGCGACACGGAGACCAGGACGTCGCTTGATTCAAGCGAACCTGCAACGCTATTTTTCATAATTTTCATGCATTTACCCCCAAAATATAGATACATAAAATTTTTAGGCCGCGCGGGAATAGAATCCCGGCATGGCCGCCGGCTCCTAATGCCTTGAGCTCCCGGACCTAATCTCTTCAATAACCGGACGGGCTTCGGCGGATTCCAGCCATGCCCTGGTCGTACCCGGGACCAGACGGAAGGCCGCCTCCATGTCGCCCCTCCTGATATATTCCCGCACCCTGGAGGCGCTTACGGCTTCGCCCCCCATTTCGAGCCTTGGAAGTTCGTGAACGGCCACGGGCGGCCAATCCTCCCCTCCCCGGGGAAGGCGTTCCATCATAACCCTGTTATATATGGAGGTTACGGGGCAGTATGGTTCCGTCCCCACAAAACGGTTAGAGGCCCTGAAGGCAGGCGCAATGTGGCGTCCGAAAAGTTCCACGTCCAGGGAGGCGTAGAGCTCGACGAGGCGCTCGTCCTCGCTGGACTCAATCCTGGTAAAGTAAGTGGGGAAGGTCGCCGCCGAAATTACATAGGGGCCGCCCGGCAGTACGGTTACATTTTTAAGGCCGGATACGCCCTCCCTGACGAGGCGGAGCCGCACATCAAACGGGAAGAGGGAGCGGTCCTCCTGCACCACGAGCGCGTAAAGCCATTTCGACCGGGCGGCGGCGCGCTCCAGCAGACTGTAGTGTCCGAGGGTAAAGGGGTTGCAGTTAACCACCACGATTCCGGCCTCGTCGGGTTTGCCCTCCGAGGCGGCATGGGCCCACTCCTTCCATTTTTCCACGTTGTCCGGCCCCCACTCAAGCAGGGCCGCGCCGAGACCTGAAGACCGGGCAACCGTTGTCGCCAGCAGCGAGAATCCCAGCGCCTCGAAACGCCTTGCCTCTTCCGGCGAAGAATACAGGAAAAGCCGCCTCTTGCCCAGTTCGACCCCTCTTTTTATCAGGGCCGTGGTCACTGCCGCCGCGGCCCCCTCCCCCTCGAAACTTTTTTCGACTGCTATCCCCTGGAGTATGTCCCCTATAAGGGACCCGGTGGCGACTAGCCGTTCGCCGCTGTAAAGGCCGATAACAACGCCTTCGCCGCCGGGTACTGAAAGGCCCCTCGATTCAAGGAGCCCGGCCCGCTCATTCATCTCCCCCTGCGATACAAGCGTCCTTTCCACGAGGCCGAACATTTCGCTCCCTCCTAAACCTGCCCCTCAAGGGCCCGGCGGGCCGCATTAAGGGCGCCGCCTGCCAGCAGGATCTCCCTCTGTCTTTTCGACAGGCCGCATCTTGTTTTTATAACTTCGCCCGTTGAGACATTGAGCGCCTCCACGGCATCATCATCCATGCCGGAATACAGCCCTGCCAGTTCGAGCCTGTCCCCCCGGGAAATTTTGGCGAGGTCGGAGGGGTCTTCGAATACCAGGGGCAAAATTCCCGCATTGATAAGATTCTGCCTGTGAATCCTCGCGTAAGAAACTGCGATTATGGCCTTTACCCCCAGAAACAGGGGCGAAAGGGCGGCATGCTCCCGGCTGGAGCCCTGGCCGTAGTTGGCGCCTGCGGCAATGAACCCTCCCCCGGCTTTTCTGGCGCGATCGGGGAAATCAGGGTCCACCGGCCTGAAGCAGTACTCCGAAATGGCCGGAAGGTTGGAGCGGAGGGACATTATCCTGCTTCCCGCAGGCAGGATGTGGTCTGTGGTAATGTTGTCCCCCAGGCTGAGGAGGACTTCCCCTTCCATTGAATCGGGCAAGGGATGAAACTCCGGCAGAGGCTTGATATTCGGCCCCCTCCTTATCACTACGCCGGAGCCGTCCTCGGGGGGCTCGATTATCATGGAATCGTCGACGATGAACTTATCGGGCAGATTTATCTCTATCCGTTCACCCATGGACCTGGGGTCCGTAATAACCCCTTTGACTGCGGATATGGCGGCAGTCTCCGGGCTTGCCAAATGGACGAGGGCGTCGGGCGTGCCGGACCTGCCCTCGAAGTTCCTGTTGCCCGTCCTGAGCGAAACCCCGCCCGTAGAGGGCGCCTGCCCTATGCCTATGCACGGGCCGCACGCGCTCTCCAGAATCCGGGCCCCAGCCCTTACGAAGACGTCAAGGATGCCGTCCCTGATTATCATAAGCAGAGTCTGGCGCGAACCGGGCGCAATGCACAGACTGGTCCGGGGAGATACTGCGCGGCCCCGGATAATTTCCGCCGTTCTTGCCAGATCAATGTATGAGGAGTTGGTGCAGCTTCCTATGAAACACTGGTCTACCGGGCGGCCCGCAACCTCCCGTACCGGAACCACATTGTCCGGCGAATGGGGCAGCGCGACCATGGGCTCCAGCTTTGCAAGGTCGATAACGAGGGTTTCATCGTAGGAGGCGTCCTCGTCGGCGGCAAGGGGCCTGAAATCCCCTCCCCTGCCCCGGGCCTCCAGAAAAAGCCTGGTCTGCTCATCGCTCGGGAATATGGAGGTAGTAGCCCCGAGCTCCGCCCCCATATTGGCAATAGTCCCCCGTTCGGGCACGGTCAGCGAGGAGAGCCCCTCCCCCCGGTATTCGATTATTTTGCCCACGCCGCCCCTGACCGTCAGGATCCGCAGTATCTCCAGGATGATGTCCTTCGCCGACACCCACGGGTTAAGACGTCCTCTCAGCTCAATGCCGAGCACCCTTGGGGCGGGAATCGAGAAGGGGATCCCTGCCATGGCAAGGGCCACGTCCAGTCCGCCCGCGCCCATGGCAAGCATGCCGAGCGCCCCCGCCGTGGGGGTGTGGCTGTCGGAGCCCAAGAGCGTCATTCCGGGGACGCCGAACCGCTCAAGGTGCACCTGGTGGCAGATCCCGTTGCCCGGCCTTGAGAAGGTGAAACCGTACTTTGCCGCCGTGTCCTGGAGATAGTTGTGATCGTCGGCGTTTTCAAAGGTTACCTGAAGAGTGTTGTGGTCAACATAACTTACGGAGCGCGACGCGTTTGTGCGGGGGGCTCCCGTTGCCTCAAACTGGAGGCAGGCCATGGTACCGGTAGTATCCTGCGTGAGGGTCTGGTCAATCCTGAGGGATACCTCGCCCTCCTCCCGGCCGCCTGCAGCCAGGCGCTCCCCGATTATTTTCCATACAAGATTTTTACCCATTTCTACCCCTCCCCGGAAAAATAGAAAAGTCGGAAAAGCTACTTTACAGTTTAACCTTCAAAGGGTATTATACAATGCGAATGCAGGATATTGGATCCAGTATTTATCTAAAAACTGGAAAATATCTTTTATATGGAGGCGGGCGCATGGCAATCCTTAAAAACATACCCAAACTTCGCTCAAAACCCATGCGAGATCTTATCTACGAACACCTCAGAAAGGCCGTAATTCTTGGCGACCTCAAGCCCGGCGCCACCTTTACCGACGCGGAGATCGCCGCCGAGTACGGGGTAAGCCGCACCCCGGTGCGGGAAGCGGTGCAAAAACTGGAGGCGGAAGGATATATTGAAAGGGTCCCCATGAGGGGCAACAGAGTTTCCTCCGTATCCCCCTACGAGCTCGCCAATACCTTCGCAATACG
>JAAYQT010000262.1 GCA_012519165.1 Synergistaceae bacterium | reverse complement strand
GAACTTGGCGGCAAGCCCCCTGGCCACCCGAAGCCTGGTCTGGGCCATTGTTTCCTTCTTACCGTCCTCCTCGCCCCGTGCGCGGAAGACTGTCTCAAGGAAGTTTACGGGAGAACTGTCCCATGCTTTTGCCGCCTCGTCCGAGCCGCAGAACTCCAGGTCCTCGTAGGGGTGGGGCAGGGAGTGGGACAGGCCGGAGCTCCAGGTCCGGGAGAAGGTTTTGTTGATAAAGTCCAGCAGTTTGGGGTGGGAGCGGAAATTCGCCTGGAGGGGCACGTACCGGGCGCCAGGGTCATTTTTGCCTATCAGTGCGCCGAAGAGGGTGGGGTCGGCGTGGCGGAAGCCGTAGATGGACTGCTTCAGGTCCCCCACCAGGAAAATTCTGCTTTCCTGCCCCGCCAGGGCCATTATAAGATCGTTCTGCAGGGGGTTTGTGTCCTGGAACTCGTCCACCATAATCTCGCTGAAGACCCTGCCCCTCCCCCTGTCCCTGGCCAGCGCCGAGGCCTCCCCGGCAAGGCGGATCATGTCGTCAAAGGAGATGAGGCCCCGTCTGCGGCGGTACTCCCGGAAGGAGAGCCAGACCATGGCGGCAAGGCGCAGCAGCCCCTCCCGCAGGCGGAAGTAAATCTCCCCCTCCCCGAAGTTTATGAAGCCCAGGCGCTGCCACAGCTCCTCCCGTTTGTCACGGTACTCCTTCATGGACATGCCCAGGACCTCCTTTATGGCCTCGGCAGCCTTTGCCCTGCCGGTGGGCAGCTTTTTAAGGATGGTTTCGTAAAGATTGTTTGCGAAATCTATGGCCCCCTCTCCTTGCAGGCTGCCGGGGGAGGCGGACGCCCATTTTTGCACAAAGGCCTCAAGCTTCAGCCGGAATTCCCCTGTGCCCGTGATGCCCGAAGACAGTGAGGGAATGACCGACCCAAGCCACAGTCCCGCAACTTCGCCTGCCGCCGGGCGGCAGATCTCCTTTAGCCGATCCATGACGGGGGCCAGAAAGTCCCTGTCCCCGGCCTGTTCAATCAGGTCCCCGGGAGAGACGTCCCGGCACTCCAGAATTGCCGCCAGAGAGAGGGCGAAGTCGGCGGCGGCGGAGGGGGAGTAGGCGTTAAGGATGGAGGGGAGGTCGTCAAGACTGTCCTCCATAACGGTTTGAGGCGTCAGATCGCCGGGCAGGGAATTTTTGAACCACTCAAGGTCCGGGCCCTCCAGGGCGGCTTTCACCCTGTCGATAAACTGCCTCTCCTCCGGGGAGGCCATGGGACGGGCGGCAAGGCCCGCAGGGAGGAAGAGGGCCTCCTGCCGCAGGACGCTCATGGCGAAGGAGTGGATGGTGGAGACGGGCGCCTCGGCCAGCTCCTCCTCAACGGACCCAAGCAGGTCGCCCTCAGGGTCCAGGACGGCCCTCATCTCCCGGAACCGGGAGGTTATACGGTCGGCCATCTCGCCGGCTGCTTTCTCGGTAAAGGTGAGGGTGAGGACGTCCCTCGGGCGGACCCCGTCCCTCAGCAGGGCCCGTAGAAAGCGCCATGAGAGGGTGTAGGTCTTCCCCGTGCCCGCCCCGGCGCTCACCAGCGTCAGGGGGGCCTCCGACAGGGCGGCCTGTTCCTGGGCGGGGAGCAGGCATTTGTTATCCCTGATGAATTTAAGCAGGCTTCCGGTCAATTGTTTTTCCCTTTCCACGGTTACTCCTCCTCTCACGCCTCGTCGGGCCTGAAGTCCCCTCTCCTGCACAGGGACGGGAAGGGGCAGTATTTACACCGTTCCGACTCGTAGTTGGGAGGGAAGACCCCCGTCCTGACGGACTCTGCGGCCCTTGTCATGGCGTCAATGGCCTTCTCTTCGAAGGCGGGGAGGGTAACGTCCCTTTTTTTTACCCACGAGGGTGCGTCCTCACCCTTTGCCGCCGCCAAACGGCCGTCCGCCAGGGCGAGGTAGAAAGTGGCCGCCGCCCCCCTGCCCAGCTCCTCCTTCAGTGCAAGGCTGTAGGCGGCCAGCTGGAGGTTTTTGCCGTACCGGTCGGCCTTGCCGCTCTTATAGTCAAAGATCACGTAGGAGCCGTCCATGAGCAGCTCCAGCCTGTCGCACCGGCCCTTAAAGGCGACTTTGTCAATTATCATCTCCGGCAGACTGTACTCAAGGTTTTGTGTT
>JAAYQT010000261.1 GCA_012519165.1 Synergistaceae bacterium | reverse complement strand
GGACGGCGTTGGACGCCGCCTCCTGAAAGATGCGCACCAGGGCCAGGACCTGCTCCTCGGGCAGGGAGTCAAGCTCCTCGTCTGCCTCGACTTCCACTGCCAGGCTTTCGTAGGCCTTGGATAGCCGGTCGGCATTCTCCTGCAGGGCGCTTGCCAGGCCCAGCCTGACCCATGACGGCGACAGCTCATCGCAGTAGTCCCTTATCTCCCCGGCGGCGGCCTGGACCGCTTCCTCGGCGGTGGCCAGATGTTCTGCGGAATCGGCCCCATTATTTTTAAGGACCTCCCCGGCCAGCTGGATCCGCTTTATGGCCGCCACGGAGGCCTGAAGGGGGCCGTCGTGAAGCTCCCTGGCCAGGTGTCTTCGGGCCTGCTCCTCAACCCTCACCATGTCTGTGACGTATTGCCTTTTAAGCTCCTCTTTGTCAAAGGCCTCCCCCGCCAGGTCGCCGATAACCTCCGACAACGAGCCCAGCTCATAAATTGGGCCGCTGTAGAGGACGGGGTTTCGGTCCCTCCCCCAGCTGATCCGGGGAATTTTCTCAACGATACCCCTTAGGGGCGCGGCCAGATACTTCCAAAGCAGTAACATTCCTATGAAGACCGCAGACGACGCAATCATGGCGGCCATAATCCAGAATTTCCAGATGCCCGCAAGAGGCGCTATGAGGACCGTCCTGGAGACAACCGCCAGAATGCGGTTGCCATCGTCCAATTCCCGCGAAACTGCGTAGTAAACATTTCCTTCGTCGTCAAGGACTCGTCGGGGCTCTTCGTCAAAGGGGCCGTCCCTCATAAGAAACAGGAACTTCTCGGCTCCCGGAGAGGCGGCCAGCGTCCTGCCGTCGGGGGCGAGGTAGAGCATGCCCCCCGCCTCGCCCATTTTCAGGGCCTGATCCATGGACATCATCCTGAATCTCATCTGCCCCATGGGCCTGTGTCTTGACGGACCCCGGCCCGACCTGCCGATTTCTGCGTAGGTCTCGGCCAGGTCGAGGACGTAGGAGCGCATCATGGAGTCCATGGCCTCCTCCTGGGCCCTGTAGGAGTGGACCGATACCACAAGGAGGGCCGCTGCGGGAAGGGTGACGACGATCATTAGGAACAGGAGAAAGTTTTTTCTCACGGCAGTCTTCCGTCCCCTTCCAGGAAATAAAGTTCGTCCAGCATTACCAGCCCCTTTTTGAGGGCGAGAAGGATGGCCTCCGTCTTGTTTCGGGCGCCCAGTTTGCCGTATATGGAGGTAAGGTGGGCCGCCACCGTCCGTCCGGTGATGGAGAGGATAGACGCCACCTCCGACGACGGCAGGCCCTGCCCGGCAAGTATTAAAACCTCCCGCTCCCGCGGGGAGAGCTCTTCCGCAGGTTCCTCCTGGTTCACCAGGGATACGGACGGGTCGAGGTAGAAGATTCCGGCGGCGGTGTCGAAGACAGCCTTCCGCAGTTCCTCCAGCGGTGCGGATTTCAGTATGAACCCCTTCGCCCCGGCCCGCACCGACGCCATGACGTACTGGTGGGCGCTGTAGGCGGTGAGGATGAGGACGTTGGTCTTCAGGCCCTCTTTTCGAATCCGGGAGGCGATTTCGATGCCGCTCCCTCCCGGCATTTCAATATCCAGCATGGCCAGGTCGGGGGAAAGGTCTAAAACGGCCTTCCACGCCGACTCCCCGTCGGAGGCAAGCCCCGCGAGCTCCATGCCTTCTTCTTTTTCAAGCCACGCAGCAAGCCCCGAGCGGGTCAGGGGGTGATCGTCGGCAAGAAGAATTCTTATCATTATTATGCCTCCTTCCGCAGCCAAATTGTAGCATGAGAGCGCAGGGGCGAATTGTCAATTCTTACAATGGCCGAACCGGCAGAACGAACCATGACCCCCGCTGCCCGCGAAGGTATCCTTTACCCATCACAAGCTGAAAGGCGGGAAATGAAATGAAAAGACTAAACGGTAAAGTATTTGCGGCGGTTATGGTAGCGGTTCTTCTGGCG
The DNA here is from genome assembly GCA_012519165.1 of Synergistaceae bacterium. GTDB lineage: Bacteria > Synergistota > Synergistia > Synergistales > Aminobacteriaceae > Aminivibrio. The sequence goes on along the minus strand of JAAYQT010000261.1, from coordinate 471 downwards.
GCGGGCAGCGCCTTTGCGTGGGGCGGACGGCCCGGATACCAGGGACAGTACCAGGGGCAGGGAATGATGTACGGGCAGGGCCAGGGCTGGAACCAGGGCCCGCAGGGGCAGAACTTTGCAAACCCCGGACAGAAGGGCGGATGGAACAGGCATCATATGATGGGCGGCCGGAGCTCCGGATTTGCGGGCAGGCATCACGCCATGGGAGGCAGGGGCGGCTTCGCCGGCCAGAGAGGCATGTGGGGCAACGTTGAAATTCCCCAGGAAATCAGGGACAAACAGACCGAAATGGGCAAACTTTCCATCGAGATGAGGAACGAGATGTGGAAGAAGCCCATGGAGCGGGCCAAGGTGGAGGAGCTTTACAAAAAGCGGACGGCCCTTAGAAACGAACTGTCCGAGTGGCGGATGAAGACCCGTCTGGATATGATCGAGAAGCTTCAGAAGTAAAGCGGCAGGACTTAAAACCAG
>JAAYQT010000260.1 GCA_012519165.1 Synergistaceae bacterium | reverse complement strand
CGTCACTGAAAGCTCCATGTCCTTCAGGCGCCCCGTCATGGCTGTCCGCAGATTTTCCACGGATACCCGGAACTCCTCCGCCTCGGACCTCAGGGCCTGCTCCGCAAAGGAGAGCCCGGACGCCCGGCACCGCTCCAGAATATCGGCAATCGACCTCATGACCCCATCTCCCTTCCGCCCAGGGGAACCACCCTGATTATGGCCTCGTGGGTCTTTGCCACTTGAGCGGGGAGGTCTTCGCCGGGGGCGCCGTCCATGTCAAGCTCCGCCACAAGGGAGGCCATGCCCCCCCTGGACTTTCGCCCCAGGGTCATGGAGGCTATGTTGATCTTCCGCTCCGCAAGCCGGGCGGCCACCGCCGCCACAACCCCGTGGACGTCCCGGTGAAAGATAACCAGGGCGGGGAGATCCCCGGTTATCTTCACCGGAAATCCGTCAATCTCCTGCAGCTCCACCGCCCCGCCCCCTACCGAAGCTCCGGCTACCTCCATGGAATTGCCGTCCTCCCCTTCAAATAAAAACCGGGCGGAGTTTGGGTGGGCCCCGTCCACGTCTTCGGTTTCAAACCGGTAGGGGAAGTTCTTTTCCTTTGCCGTTACCAGAGCGGTGCGGATGCCGGGGTCGTCGGGCTCCATGCCCATAAGGCCTGCAACCAGAGCTTTGTCCGTACCGTGGCCCGCAGAGGTGGAGGCGAAGCTGCCCCTTAAATACACCGTAACTGACTTAAACGGCGCCTCCCCCCAGCACCTGGCGGCGAGCTTGGCCAGCCTGGCCGCCCCCGCCGTGTGGCTCGACGACGGGCCGATCATAACCGGCCCTATAATCTCCAAAAATCCCATTTACATCCCCCCGATAAAATAAAAGCGAGGGCGCGCGGCCCCCGCTGAAGAACGGCAGTTAATGGGAAACGTACTTATCCCTGGTCATGCCGCAGACGGGGCACTTTTCGGGCGCCTCGTCCAACACCGTGTGGCCGCAGACGGGGCATACAAGGATGGACTCAAGCTCCATATCCTTGCCGTCAAGGGCCTTTTCCCTTGCCTGTCTGAAGAGCTCGGCGTGCTGCTTCTCCGCCTGGAGGGCGAAGTGGAAGGTGCGCATGGCGTCCTTCTCCCCCTGGAACTTGGCTGCCTCGTAGTAGACCGGGTACATCTGGTCCACCTCGTGTTCCTCGCCCGCGATGGCGCCTGCGAGGTTCTCTGCCGTATCCTTCATCCCGAAGACCGCCCCGGCGGTGACCGCCGCATCGCCCACGTCGCCCCCCAGAACTACGAAGTGGTTGTTGGCGTGGACCAGTTCGGCGTAGGCCACGGCCCGGAGCAGCCTGGCCGTCTTGGGAAAGCCCTCCCTGTCGGCCTTGTCCGCCCAGCTCAGGTAACGCATGTGGGCCATACTCTCCCCGCCGTAAGCGGATCTCAAAAATTCAGCCGTCATGGCATTTTTCACTGACATTCAAGATTCCTCCTCATTAAATTTGGTTTATGTCCCATGTTAACAGAATACCACACAGGGGCCCCGGGCGGAACAGGGGGGCGGCCCGGCCGCTTCCGGCAGGGTGGGAAATACCACCCCGCTTTCCGACTTTAGGGGAGAGGACGAAAAAGCATTTTTGGGGTAATATTTTACTGACGAATCTGAACACAAGGGGAATCTGACCTCAAACAGAAGGGAGATGGACGGCAATGATTTTGAAAGACCGGACAAAGATACTGGCCGCATTGGTTTTAGCCGTGTTTATCTGCCTCGGCATTGCGCCTTTGGCCGCCGAGTGCGCGGAAAAGCCTGCGAAAAACGACATCACCAGGACGGAGTTCTTCCTGAAAAAATTCGAGGAGAAGGTTGAAAAGTACAAGGGCCAGCCCTTTAAACTGGGCTACGAGGAGAACGAGG
>JAAYQT010000259.1 GCA_012519165.1 Synergistaceae bacterium | reverse complement strand
TTCTTAACATCTCCTACTTCCACATCATAGGCTACGCCCTCCTCCCCTGCCTCCTTTACTACACGGGAGTGTTCAGCGGTGTTCATTTCAGGACCGTTCGCATGGGAATCGACAGGCTCCCCCCCGAGGAGATCCCCAAGTGGAGGGACATACTTACCCTTGAAAGGCTTGCAGGGCTGATAATCCCAACGGGAGTATTGCTCTACCTCATCGCCGTGGGACAGCCCCTTCAGCTGGCGGGATTCTACGCGTGCCTCTCCGCCCTCCTGGTATTTTTCGTCCTGGGTTTGATAAAGAAGGACATGAAGCAGACCCTGAAACTCATTGTGTCCGCCCTCTCGGAGGGAGGCCGGGACGTTGCCCAGCTCGTGCCCATCCTGGTCTCGGTCAGCATGCTGGTCAACCTCATAGGCCTTACCGGCATAGCCCCCAAGGTCAGCGGCGTAATCCTGGACCTCGGCGGGACTAACATATACCTTTCGCTCTTAATTGCCACCATAGTCCCCTTCCTGCTTGGCACATCGCTGCCCACGGTGCCCACCTACGTCCTCTCTGTCTCCATACTGGTTCCCCCCCTTCTAAAACTGGGGATAGACCCTGTGGCCGCCCACTTCTTCTTCATCTACTGGGCCATCCTGGGCGGGGTAACGCCCCCCACCTGCACCGCGGCCGTGGCGGCGGCGGGGATTGCCAAGGCAAACTGGGTTAAAACCGGTTTCTTCTCGGTCCGGCTGGGCATTGTGGCCTTCATCCTGCCCTACTTTTTTGCCATCAACCCGGCGCTGGTCGCCAGGGCCCCATGGTCTGAGATTCTTATCCACGGAAGCACCGCATTCGTGGGCTCCATCGCCATTGCCTACGGGCTGTTCAGCTACAGGGAGTGCCCCGTCAACTTCCTTGTCTGCGCCGCCTTCGCAGTAGGCGGGCTGCTCCTGCTCTTCCCCGAAACCATGCTTTCGGTAATAGGCTTCATCCTGGTGGGCATAGCCCTGCTGGCAGACAGGAAATTCCGGTCCGGCGGAGCTGCGGGCGGCGCCGCGACAACCCTTTAAAACCACGTAAAGGAGACTTTTAAGTGAAAAAAACCACACTGCTCAAAAATATGATCAGCGAAAGAAAGGCCCTGGTCTGCCCCGGCGCCCACGACGCCATTTCGGCCATGCTCATCGAGAGAGCCGGCTTCAAGGCCCTGCAGGTGAGCGGCTTCGGCCTCTCGGCTTCCTACCTGGGCCTTCCCGACATGGCCTTCATCGGCTTCAGCGACGTGGTCCACTTCACCAAAAATATAATTGATGCAGTTAACATCCCCGTCATGGCCGACGCCGACACCGGCTACGGCAACAGCATAAACGCCATGCACGTTACAAGGGAATTTATCAGGGCGGGCGCCGCAGGGATGAACATAGAAGACCAGGTGTTTCCCAAGCGGTGCGGACACCTGGAGGGAAAGCAGATCATCCCCATGGAGGAGATGGTCCTGAAGATCAAGGCGTGCCGGGCGGCAGGAGACGAGCTGGACCCCGACTTCGTCATCAACGCCCGGACCGACGCCATTGCCGTGGCGGGGATAGACGAGGCCATCCGCCGGGCCAACGCCTACGCCGAAGCGGGGGCTGACCTCATCTTCGTGGAGGCTCCCAGGTCCGTGGAGCAGATCGAGCAGGCCGTGCAGGAGATAAAAGCCCCCGTCAGCATCAATTTGATGGACGCCGTCACGGGCGGCAAAACCCCTCTTGTTCCCATCCACAGGCTTCGGGAGATAGGCGTGGGCAGGGTGAGCATCCCGGTGGGCCCCCTCTTTGCGGCGGTAAAGGGCATGACGGCCTACCTGGAGGCAATAAAGGGCGACCAGATAGCAGAAGGGAGGACAGAGCTGGTGG
>JAAYQT010000258.1 GCA_012519165.1 Synergistaceae bacterium | reverse complement strand
GCTGAAAGCCGGTTCCAGACTGCGGTCCTTATTAAGGACTCCATGTCGCGGGCGTCGGCCAGGGCGCCGCTGTCTTTGTAAGCGGACGCCTGGAGTAAAATTGCCGAGACCCACCCCTCGGTTACGCTCTGCACCCTGTCCAGCTCATGTTCGGACATCCTGGCCCCTTTGAGCCGGCAGAGACGGGCGGTGCTCTCCCTATTGAAGAAAAAATCCTTTGCGCCCAGCCTGAGAATATTGCCGTCCCCCCGGAAGGATTCATGGAAGGGCAGGGGTTGAGTTATAAAGATAACGTGCAGGTTTTCTCCCGGTAGAACCGAGAAGGCCGCAGGTACCGACGGAGAATAAATGCTGTCAAAAAGCTGGTAGTTATCGATGACCAGGAAGGCCTTGTCACTGCAGCGGCAGTTTTCCATGCTGGCAGCTATCCTGTTCATATCCTCCGGCGACCGGGGAAAACTCTCTCTGAGTTCAGCGGCCGCTTCAGGATTCACCCCTTCGAAAAGCCGGCAAATCTGCTCCCAGGCCCTGGATGGTTTTTCACCGAAGCAGGTGTACCAGCTCTGCCGCGCCCCCGCGACCCTCCTCAGACACTCCCTGACTGCGGTGGTTTTTCCGAAGCCCGACGGCGCCTCAACAACCGAGACAGGATGGCCGGCAATTCCGTCCAACCGTTTCAGCAGCAAATCGGGGAAAAAATACAAGCCCTCCCGGGCGCCTCCGGCCATACTTTCCCTCTGCTGCTAGCCCGCAGCCGGGAGAGGTACGTGTACAAGCAGAACAATTCCGGGGCGGGAAATCTTATGCAGCCGCCTTTTTCTTTCCAACGAAATCCTCTCCCCGCTACTTTTTTGTCGGTTGGCGGTTTTTTAATGAGAAACCGAACGCCCCCGCAGAACAGACGATACACTGATTTGAAATTATTGGAAATCACCCGGACGGGTGGTTCGATTTTTATACCCCAGCGCGGTTATTAAGGAGGCGCCGGGGGCGCCAATGTAAAAATACGGCCCTGATATTTTAGAACCGCTCTTTGGCCAGTTCGGCCCTTGAGTGGACGCCGATTCTTTCGTAGATTGCCTTTTTAGTAGTCTTTACCGTGTTTTCCGATATGCCGAGCCTTCCCCCTATCTGCTTAACGGTGAGCCCTTTTTTAAGCATAAGGGCGATCTCTCTCTGCCTTTCTGTGAGGGCGGCCTCTCCGGACAAGGCCCTTCTTATTGCGGCTGCCCCTTCCGTCTGGCGGCGGAACAGGGTTAAAAGGGCTCTGTAGTTTTTAGAATCAAGATCTTCCGACAGGCATGGCAGAATGGGCGCCAGTAGTTCCGCGCATTCGGCAAAGGGCATGAGAACCATGTCGGGCAGGGCCAGATCAAGGGCGTCTTTCAAAAGACAGGCGGCCCCGGGCCGGTTACTTTCCCGGTCGGCGGCCGCCGAAAGAAAGATTTTCATTACCGTCAGGGGCAGAAGGTATTTCATCCGTCCGGCTATTTCTATAACCCTGTCCGCGCTGTCCCGGAGCTCCCCGAACCGTCCCCTGGACAGCAGGGCCGCTCCGAGGATCATCAGGGCGTAGGGTCGCCCGTCGGCGTAGACCGCCCTGGCTATGCTATCTTCGCCGTCAAGCCAGGAAGGCAATTCGTCATGGCGCCCAATCAACAGATCTGTGTAAGCAAGGCACAGATCTGCAATGCGTAGAATGGATCTCTGGGCCGACCTGGCCGCTTCGTCCCTAATATTCTTCCGCGCCAGGCAGTATAGCTCGCCGTCGCCCCGCAAGACAGCCGTTCTTGCCAGCACGAGCCACGCGCACAGGTTGTTGCCTGTCTGTCCCGCCTCTCCCGCCTCATAGAGGGCGGAGCGGGAGAGTATCTCGGCGGCTTCGTCGTCACCGCGGGCCAGAGCCGCCTCCGCCCGAAATATGAACCCGGCCCCCGCGCCGTGTCCGCCTGCCAGGGTTACGTAAAATGGCAGGCATTCATCCATAACTGAAAGTGTCTTATCCAGCCTGCCGCTCTCCCTCCAGTAAAGGAACATCACAGAGGCCCCGCTCATGGTCCACGGCATATCCCCCCCGAAAATCAAAGAGCGGGGAGGGGAGGAGAGGCGCTCCAGGTCAGAATAGGCTCGCCTGTGATATTCACTCATTCCGGCAATATCATTGAACTTCGTGAAGGACATGAGCATGTAAAATTCCCCCCTTACCCGCCCCAGCTCCTCGTCCGTTAATCCTGAGGGCGCCTCTATAACCCTCCGGAGCAGAGCCGTAGTTCTGGAGAAGGCTTCGGTCCGCCTGTCCCTGAAAAACTGCTGGCTGAAGATGATAAGGGGAATCGGCCGCCTCATCAGCGTCTCGTCGGGGCACTCGTCCACAAGACGTTCGAAAAGGTCAATTACGCCGCTGTCAGGAAAATTGTAGAAAAAACGGGTGGTAAAGGGCATGGCAAGGATGGATTCGTAGTCGCCGGTATCGAGATAAAACTTTGTCGCCTGAAACAGGTCGCCCGCCGCTTCGGCCGCCCTTCCCGCCCTGGCGTAAGCCTGATTCCGGAAGGACCGGGGAGAGCATTCAAACCGGCGCTTCAGAAATTCGCGAAGGATGCTGTGCATGTAGAATAATCCCTCAGCGGGGGCGTAAGGAGTGAATGGGATTTTTTCGAGAATCTCCTCGGTTCTCTCCTTTCCCGGAGAGTCTTCAAGCATCATGGAAGCCTGCCGGGCTGAAAAGCCTTCGAAGAGGGATAACGACATAAGCAATCGCCTTTCCTGCTCGGGCAGGCCGGACCACAGGGCCGACTCAATCAGTTCGTCCATGCTGTCTTCTTCGGAAACTTCGCCCGCAGTTATATAGTGCATTCTGTGGAGCCTTATGGCGGCTATCCATCCGCCCGAGGCGTCCAGCACGGTTTTAATTTCGCCTACGTCAGGGCGGAGGCCTGCAAGTTCAAAAAAGCGTCTTATGGCCGCGCCGTCAAAAAGAAAGTCGTCTGCCGATATTTTTAGAATCCCCGGCGCCTCCCACGTACGGTCCGCGTAGAGTTTTTGAGTTATGAAAACTATTCTTAAAAGGGGGGAGTTGTGAAGGGAAAAAGCGTTTACTATGGCTGCGGGCGCATCGGTTTTCAGTAGCTGGAAGTTGTCTATTACAAGGTAGGTTTCCAGTTTACACCTGAGCCCGCTAATTACTGATGCTGCTTCGGCGGCGGCGTCTCTGTCGGGTACTCCCAGGGCCCGCAGCTTTATTGACGCCGCCGGGTCCGTTTTTTCCACAAGGCCGCAAATTCCGTCCCACGCCCCGGCGCCTGCCTCCTCCCGGCACGTGTACCAGAAGGATCTTGCGCCCGGGCAGCTTTTATTCAGGTATTCCCGGAAGGAAGTGGTCTTCCCGAAACCCGAAGGGGCCTCAAGCAGGGTCAGCGAATGGCTCTTTACCTCCTCAAGCCGCGAAAGAAGCCGTTCGGGAAGGTAGATTGAATCCTCCGGGCATCCGCATTTTTTAATCATTACCGCCCACCGCATATCCTTCCCGCGCCTTTTGCCCCTGTGGAATACCCCGGCTCCGGCGGAAAAATATTTTTCTTCTTGTGCCACTGCATTATTCTCCATAGCCGCCCTTTTTACAAGGGCGGTTTGACTTCTTCCCAAGGCTTCAAATGAAGAGTCCCCGGGATTGAAAATAGGGTATGATTGCCTAAAGGCAAACGGGCAAGACGCGGGCGCCCGTTACAAAAAAATTAGACGCGCAGGGGAGTGGCTGACTTTGAAAAAAGCTCTTGACAGCGTACTGCAGGCTATCGGCAACACCAGCCTCGTCAGGCTCGACCGGCTTGCATCGGCATGGGGGCTCGACGGGGTCCTATTTGCGAAACTTGAGTATCTTAACCCCGGCTTCAGCAAGAAGGACCGGATTGCGCTCAGGATGATTGAGGAAGCAGAGGCGTCGGGGGAGCTTTCCCCGGGCCAGAACGTGGTGGAGCTGACCAGCGGGAACACAGGAACGGGGCTTGCCATAGTCTGCGCGGTAAAGGGCTACCCCTTTACTGCCGTAATGTCTAAGGGGAACTCCATGGAGCGGGCACGGATGATGGCAGCCCTGGGGGCCGAGGTGGTCCTCGTCGACCAGGCGCCCGGGTCTCCCCCCGGGCAGGTATCGGGGGAGGACCTGGACCGCGTGGAGGATGAGGCCAGGAGGCTGGTTAAAGAGAGAGGAGCCTTCAGGGCGGATCAGTTTGCCCTCTTGGGAAATATCAGGGCCCACGAATTCGGCACCGGCGAGGAGATTTGGGAGCAGACAGGCGGCAGGGTGGACGTCTTTGTGGATTTTGCCGGAACGGGGGGGTCCTTCGAGGGGTGCGCCCGGACCCTTAAAAAATACAACGCCGCAGTCCGCTGCTATGTAGTAGAACCCGAATCCGCCCCTTGGCTTGCGGGAAGGGAGATCACCAACCCAAACCACAAAATTCAGGGCGGGGGCTACAGCAGAGATCTTCCTTTCATCAATCCGGAACTGGTAGAGGGATACCTGACAGTAAGCGATGACGAGGCGGCTGAAGGCGCCAGGGCCCTGGCCAGGCACGAGGGTATTTTTGCCGGGTTCTCCTCGGGTGCGAACCTTCAGGCCGCCGTCTCCCTCCTTAAGGGAAGAGAGAAGGGCAATACGATTGTCTTCCTGGCCTGCGACTCGGGGCTTAAGTATTTGAGCACAGACCTGTTTATATGATCTGCGCAGGAGTAAAACATGATGAAACACGGATGCGGGGAGTCCGGGCCGTATGCCGGACCGGGAAGCCTTGGCGCTGGAGGTGATGCTATAATCTTTAGCTGGAAGTCAAGAAAAGATAGGAGGCTAAAGAATGGCGTCTTTCTGTAAAAACGATTCTAAACCTGTTATTAACGGGGATATTTTGCTGGGGCAGATAAAGCGGCTTTCAGAGGAAGGCCTCGACGGCAGCGGCGGCAGGACCCGCCTTGCGGCCTCAAAGGACGAAAAAAAAGGCAGGGACCTCGTAGTCGGTTGGATGAAGGAGCTGGGCCTCGATGTGAGGGTGGATAAGATCGGCAATATCTTCGGCATCCTGCCCGGGGTCTCGGGGAACCTTGATAACGCCCTGATGATGGGCTCCCACATCGACACGGTAATTAATGCAGGACCCTATGACGGCTGCTACGGCGTGCTTTCCGGGCTTGCCGTGCTGAGGGCCTTTAAGGAAGCGGGAGTCATTCCCCCCCGTCCCCTCGCGGTAGGCGCATTCACCGACGAAGAGGGAGTCCGCTTCCAGCCTGACATGCTGGGTTCGCTTGTGTACGTCGGAGGTATGCCCCTTGATGAGGGCCTTGCCTCTGCCGACGGCGACGGGGTAACCCTCGGGCAGGCCCTGGAGGAGATCGGCTACGCCGGAAGCGAGGAACCAGGCTTTCTTATCCCGTCTGAATATCTTGAACTCCACATTGAGCAGGGGCCCAGGCTTGACGCCGAGGGGCTTAGAATTGGCGCAGTGGAGGGCGTCCAGGGCATATCCTGGTGGAGGGTAACCATCGGCGGAAAGGCAAACCACGCCGGGACCACGCCCACCGACATGAGGCACGACGCAGGGCTTGCCGCCGCCAGGGTTATTACTTCCATGAGGGAGTACGCAAAGGATTCGGACACAACCCTTGCCACCACGGGCGAAATTGCCTTCGAACCGGGGCTGGTTAACGTGATCCCGTCGAAAGCCGTTTTCACCGTGGACCTTAGGGATCCCGACGGGGAAAAGCTCGCGCTGGCTGAAAAGGCCCTTGCAGACTGTCTGAACAGGGTCGCCGAAGAGGAAGGCGTTACCGTTGCCTCCGAACATTTGGCAAACTTCGCTCCGGTCAAGTTCCACCCCGAACTTATTCAAAAGGTAGAGGACGCCGCCGCAAGAAGGAATATCCCTTCCATGAGGATGGTTTCCGGCGCAGGCCACGACGCCCAGATGATGGCCAGGGTGTGCAAAACAGCCATGATCTTCGTGCCCAGTATAGGGGGCATCAGTCACAACCCTACGGAACACACCGAAAAAGAGGATCTGATCCTGGGTGCAGAACTGCTTCTTGATGTGGTCCTCGACCTTCTTAACGGCTAACGTTGATTAACGGCGGGGGGAAGCCTCTCCCCGCTTATTTCAAAAACTGCATGAAGTCTGAAAGCCTTGCGGCGGGCACGGGAAGTTCAGCCATGGTTACAAGCCCAGGCGGCGCGTTAAGGACGCAGGGGATCATGTTCACCGCCAGGGCGGCAGTGGCCGTCCCCCCGGGGATCTCGGGAGTTATGGCCACGTTTATATCCGGGGTTCCTTCAATGGTTATAAAGTCACCGGTTTCGATGCCCTCCGCCTCTGGGCAGATCTGCTGGGGATGCTCCAGCACAATGAAGGGGCGCCCCCCTGCCCTGCCCTCCGCCCTGTGGGAGCACCCCGCTACCTGTCCCGGCTCAACAGCGGCCCGGGGGCTCTTTCTGCGGGTGCGGGAGATAATAGGCTCGATGGATTCGGTGACCTCATCAAGCCGCACTCCCAGGGAGGCCGCAATCATGCCGACGGACTGGCGGAAGCCAATATGCCCGACGATAGAACCGTCCGCGAGGCCGCGGGAGAACTCTTCAGGAGACCTGCCCACCCCCTGGGTCTCCATGACGGTATGACCGAAGGGGGATAGGTCGTTAACCCTCCTGGCCGTAATCTTCCTGACGTCGGCGCAGGCGCCGGTAAGGGCGATTATCAGCGTATCCAGCACAAAACCCGGATTGACGCCGGTCCCGAGCGCCGTAACCCCCGAGGCCCTGGCGGCGCGGTCAATCTCCCCTGCCTCTACGGGCGCCGCCTGCCAGGGGTAAGCCCACTCCTCGGCGATGGTAATTGCATTTTTACCGCTTCTTATTATTTTCTTTAAAGGCTCTGTTGTATCCCTCACAAAAGAGGAGACCGCCAAAAGGGCTGCATCGGCGTCCCCTGCCAGGGCTTCGTCTTCGCTGCCGGTGACTATTATTTTTTCCTGGCCCGCGCAGCCCGTTATCTCGCTCAGAGCCCTGCCGATCTTGCCGGGGTCCGTGTCGACTGCCCCGACAACTTCGATGCCCTCTTTTTCGGCGATTATCTTCGCCGCCAACGTTCCCATGGAGCCGAGGCCCCAAAGAATCACCCTGATTTTTTCCAACAGGCCCTCCTCCCCGGCTGTTTTTACCCTATCTGCCCCTGTAGGCAGGGGGACGTTTGCCCAGGAAGGCCTCCACTCCCTCCCGGCCGTCCTCCGAACCGGCCAGG
>JAAYQT010000257.1 GCA_012519165.1 Synergistaceae bacterium | reverse complement strand
GCCCTGGAAATGGGGGCGGCGCCGGAGAAATGCGTAATGGTGGGGGACTTTGTCTTTGACCTTGTAGGCGCCAGGAGGGCGGGGATGAGGGCCGTACTGGTTCAGCGTCCCGAGGCCGTATGGAAGTACTGGGCCGACGTCTCCTTCGACAGGCTTGCCCAGTTTGTTGAGTCGCTGAACGCGCCGGAGCCGCTGGTACCCTGGGAGTACGCCGCCCTTGCGGCTGAAATAGGGAAAGAAGGGCTTAAGAAGGCCGCAGAAAAGGAGCTTGACATTTCTGCTTCAGACCCCCGGGTCCTTCCCTTTTTGTTAAAAAAGGCGGCGGAGGGGACGGCGCTGTTTCGCCTGGATGACCCCCTGGCAGCCCTGACGCCGGAACAGTGGGTAAACATGCCCGGACTGGCCCCCTCATGGCTGGATCAGCCGATTGTGAAAGTGGCCGAATACCTTTTAAACAACCGCTTCCCCCTGGCCAAAGTCCTCTTCGAAGAGGACCGGGCCGGAACTATACTGCGGGAAATCTCTGTCACTCCCTCGGCCGGAGGTTAAAATGGCCGCTGCCGGAACAAACAGATGGGAAACGCCCCTGGCGGAGCGGATGCGCCCGGCGACCCTTGCGGAGTTTGCAGGGCAGCGGCATCTCCTTGGAGAAGGCGCCCCTCTGGGCAACCTGCTGAGGTCGGGCAGGCCTCCGAGCTGCATTCTCTACGGCCCTCCCGGAGTGGGAAAGACGACCCTGGTGCGGCTGATGGCGTCGGCAACCGGGAGGGATTTGCTTGAGATAAACGCCGTATCCGCCAAGGTCTCGGAGCTTAGGGACCTTGTAGCCGAGGCATCCCGGCTGAAAGCCATGAGGGGGGGCCGAAGCGCCATGGCCTTCGTGGACGAGATTTATCATTTCAACAAGAGCCAGCAAAACGCCCTCCTTCCCTCGGTGGAGAAGGGTGAGCTTATCCTGATAGGCACAACCACGGAGAACCCCTGGTTTGAAATAAACAAGACCCTGCTCTCCCGGATGGTGGTATTTCAGCTTGAACCTCTCTCCGAGGAAGAGCTGGCAGCCCTGCTGAAGCGAGCTGCGGAGGACAGGGAGCGGGGCCTGGGGGACCTTGAAGTTGCAGTAACGGACGACGCCTTCAGGTCTATTGCGGCCATGGCCGGGGGCGACGCCAGGCAGGCCCTTACCCGGCTTGAACTTGCGGCGGCATCCGTAGCCGCCAGGGGGGGCGCCGAAATGACGGAAGAAGACGCCGCAAAAGCCCTGCCTCTGGCGGCAGTCCGGTACGACAAGGCCTCCGACGACCACTATGCAATCATATCGGCCTTCATCAAGAGCATAAGAGGCTCCGACCCTGACGCCGCTGTCTACTGGCTTGCCAGGCTTCTTGCAGGAGGGGAGAACCTCCGCTTCATCTGCCGGAGGCTGCTGATCTCAGCCGCCGAGGACATCGGCCTTGCCGACCCCTTTGCCCTGACTATGGCCGCCTCCGCCGCCCATGCAGTTGAAATGACGGGAATGCCGGAGGCCAGGATAATCCTGGCCGAGGCGGTAATCTATCTTGCGTCGGCGCCAAAAAGCAACAGCGCCTACCTGGCCGTGGACGGAGCGGCGGAGGCCATAAAAAAAGGAGACCTCCAGGAGGTCCCCGACCATCTGAAACCCGGCGGCACAGGCTACCTGTACCCCCACGACTACCCCCGCCGCTGGGCGCCCCAGAAGTACATGGAGGGCAGGCGGCGGTTCTACTTCCCCGGAGCCCTGGGCGACGAGGCGGAAATGGCTGAACGGCTCAGCAGGTTCTGGAGGCGGTTCAGGGACGGCCAGGAGTAAACCTGGCAATTCCTCCCCGGGCTAAATCGTAAAACTCGTAAGCCAAAAAACCGGCCAGCTCCCTTATGGCGAGGGCGGCGTTCCTGAGTCCCCCCGGCGAGGGAAGAAGATCGCTTGCCTCAAACCTGCCCGTTCCTACAAGGCGGCCCGAGGAGAGGGGTAGGGCCGCAAGGGGCGAAAGAAACTTTTCTGCGAGCCTCATGGACCTCTTCAGATGAAAACCGGACGTGACAACTATCACCTTGTCCCAGCCTCCGCCCCTTATGATCTCCGAGGAGAGAAGGAAGTTTTCCCAAGTAGTACGGGACCTGCCCTCAACCAAAAGCTCCCCCTCGTACCCCGCCGCTGAAGCCGCCCTTTTGACCATGTCCTCAATCTTGTTCTCCCCCGCCTTTTCAGGGTAACCGCCGGAATATAGCAAAGGGGTCCCGAGCTTCCTGGCCGCTGAAACCCCTGCCAGAAACCGCTGGGTTGTCTCGGCGCTCATCATGAAGACTTCGTCGTTTTCGTCGGCGGACCATACCCCTCCGGCGAGTACCAGCGCTATGGCGTTCTTTCCCGCCCCGGCTTGAACCTCCAGGGGGTAGGGGCTCTCCAGGGGGTCAAGAAGAAGCCGGGCGGTCAGAGGCAGGGAGAAAACGTACAGGACTGCGGCCAGTGAAAAAAGAAGGGCCGACGGCCCCCTGTCCTTTGTCTTTTTTCGTCGGCAATATATGCCCCCCGCTACGGCGGCCGTTACAAAAAGCCCCGGAGGGGTCAGAAAGTTGCCGGCGGCTTTATATAAAAAGTACCAGAAGGTCATTTGGAGAGCCGTCCCTCAGGCAGCCAGTCCTACAGGCACGACTCCGGCTCTCCCTTCCTCTCCCTTTCCAGGTGGTCGTACCATAGGGAGAGGGCGTAAATAACGTCAGACAGCCGGTTTACATATCTGTAAGCGTCTTCGGCAAGCTCCCCGGTCCTAAAAATTCCCACCGCCGCCCTCTCCGCCCGCCTGGCAACAGCCCGGGCTACGTGGAGGGCCGCTCCGGGGGCAGAGTCGCCGGGCCGGATAAACCTGTAGTTCTTTTTCGTTATCTCGCCCACCCTGAGAGTGATCTTCTCAAGCTCTGCAATATCGGGGCAGACCAGCCCCGGAAAGAGGGCTATATAGCCCATAAGTTTGCCCAACTCCTGTTCCAGCGAGCATAGAACTTCGCAAATTTCCGGGTATTCGCACAGCGACCGGGCCATGCCGATATGGGCCTGGCATTCGTCCAGGGTTCCGTAGGTCTCAACTCTCCGGTGATCCTTGGGGATTCTCTGTCCGTTACCCAGGGACGTCTCGCCCTTATCTCCACCCTTGGTGGTTATCCATATATCGCTCATGAGGCTTCTCCTTTCAAGACATTCATCCGCCGGAATGCTGCGGCCGAAATAGAATTATACACCCTCCTAAACGGTGGGTGGTATAATCATTACGACAATCTAAAAAAGCGATAAAGGAGATGATTTGACAATGTCCTTCAGAAAAATTCTAATCGTCTTTGGGGCGATGACCGCATTCGTTTTCATGGCCGCATCCCCGGCGCCCGCAGCCATGGGGGATATCCAGAGCTTTACCTTTAACGGCTACGGTCCTGAGGACGTACTGGGCCCCGGAGAGGAAGCAAAGCCCGATGGCAACCCCGACGCAAACTTTTCAGTTACCCTTACCGGCGCCGGCGCCATCGCCCACTTTACCATTACGGCCCCCGACGGAAAAGTAAAATGGGACACCAAGGCCGGAAACAATATTGCGGGCATCCTCGTTAAGGACGGCAAGAACGAGGTTATATCAAAAAGCGACCAAAGCCTGCCGGTGATTCCGTTTAT
>JAAYQT010000256.1 GCA_012519165.1 Synergistaceae bacterium | reverse complement strand
CACCGGGTTCATGACTATGCCGTAACCGTGGGTGAACTCCAGCCTCGTGTTGATCCACGTGGGGTTCTGCATCCCCGACAGGTCCAGCTCTCTGGGAGCAATCATTATCTGCCTGTACTGCCCGTCAAAGGAGTACCTGTCTATGTCGATGTTGGAAAAGTCGTAGTAGGTCCTTATCTCCTGCAGCTGCTTGAAGCTCCGCAGCAGGGGGGCGTGGTCCCAGAGGCGGATGTTGTCGATGGTGTCCCTGTTGCGCTCTATATCCTCCCATGTGATGGCGTCGTCGGGGGTTATAGTTTTGAGGGTGATTCCCGACAGGCCGTAGGCGCTGTTGGTGGCGGCGATGTTGTACTCGATGAACCGTTTTTCCCGGTCGAACTCGTTGGGCTCCACGAAGTACTTCTGGACTATGGCCGGGTAGAGGTTCCGGAGCACAAACCCCGATACCAGGGTTAAAGCCGCCAGGCCCAAGGGGATTTTCCAGGCCCTTCCGGCCATGGCCAGGGGCAGGGAGAAGGCGAAGAGGGCGGTGAGAACCATCAGCACGTTTAAAGCCATCAGCTCCGCGTGGACGTCCGTGTACCCGGCGCCGAAGACCACTCCCGTGGGGGAGAAGAGGAGGTCGTACCGGTCCAGGAAGTACCCGGCTGACCAGAGCAGGGCCCCCGCCGACGCCAAAAGGGCCAGGTGGGTCCTCATCCGGGGGGGGATCGAGAGAGAGGAGGGGATTCCCTGTTTGGGGGCGAGGAAGAGCCCGTAGGCGCCTCCCGCAGTCACCAGGCAGAGAAATATTAGCCCCAGGGCCTTCTCGTGGACAAACCGCCAGAAGGGCAGGCTGAAAATGTAAAAGCCTATGTCATGGCCGAAGAGAGGGTCCGTTTCGCCGAAATGCCCTCCATGGAAGAACCTCAGCGTCATGGGCCACTCTCCGCTCATGGACGCCCCGTTGCTGAACCCGAGGAAAAGGGCCGCCGCCCCAATGGCGAGCAAGGCCGCCCTGGAGCCGAAAATTTCCTCCCGGGCGGGCAGGTGGGCCTTTAAATTTTTCCTGGCAGCGTTGAAGTTCAGCCACAGAATGAGCGAATAGGTGACAAAGCCGGACAGAAAGAGGGGAATTCTGGCCAGCAGCCTGGTCCAGAACACTGAACCGAAGCCTTCCGAGTTGTACCAGAGCAGGTCGGAATAGAACTCCGCCAGCGCGGGCAGAAGGACAAGAAGGGACAGCCCCGCGGCGGCGGCAAAAATTATTCCCTTGTTAATTTTAAAGGGAAAGGAAGGAAACGGGCGCTTCGGGGAAGAATCTTCCCCTGAAAACCATTCATCGTCAGGAAACCAGTCATTTTTAGTCATAGCTTACATTTTAACCGACTTCCACCGGATGTCAAAACAAAAAAGAGCGCCCCGTAGGGCGCCTTTTTGCCGAGGGCTAATCTGCAGGAAGGATGGAGTCAGTCAGCAACTGGATGTCCTCCAGGTTGTTCTCCCACGCTCCGGCCTCTCCCATGGAAAAGATGAGGATGCGCCGGTCGTTCTCCGCCGAAAGGACAATGAAATTTGCGAAAGAGTCCCCCTTTTCGGTCTTTCCCCAGGCGCTGAACACCATGCCGTAGAAGCCGTTGATCTCGACTTCCCTTTCGCCCTCCTCGTACTCCGCTTCAGTCATAAGGAGATCCACCTGCTCCCCGGCCATCTTCAGGGCGTCTCCCAGCTGGTCGGAGGGCATGGCGCCCACGGTTAGTACCATGTCGCCGGAAGGGGATGAAAACATTATGCCCAGATTGGACTCGTGCGTCTCCCAGGCGTCGGGCATGAAGAATTTTACCCCCGCTCCTTGAATTACGTAGCCGCCTCCAAAAGCGGCGGCAGGCAGTAAAAACAGCGCCAGGGCTGCAGGCAGGGTGAATTTTTTCATTTTGACGTACCTCCCCGGGAATTTTGTGAATCCATATTACTACATTACTGCCCATTTTTTCAGGGGAATGGTTGCTGATGAAAGTTGATGATAGTAAATGGCCTATGAATTGTATTTTTAGCCCCTTCTCCCTTGACAGGAGGGCCGTCCAATGGTAACTACATTGCAATCTGATGCTATACGCCGCCCCCCGCGAAATTTGGGCCGGCGCTCCGGGGAGAAGCGGATTCTTCATGGGGACTTATAGAAAGGAAGTGGTTTGCAGGAGCAGGGCAGACGTTTTTGAGCGCCGATTCTTGTTTTTTTAACGAAGGTACTTATCAAAAGGAGTGATTGTATGTTCAGGAAAACGACAACCGTAGCGGCCGTTTCAATTTTTGTCCTGGGGCTATTCTGCGGATCCGCCCTTGCGGCCTCCGAATTCAAGCTTTCAAACCAGTTTCCCGCGTCCCACCACGTTTCCAAGGGGCTCGAGGTTTTTGCCGAAAAAGTGGCCGAATACTCGGGCGGCGAATTGAAGGTCAAGATTTTTGACTCCGCCCAGCTCTTCAAGGACACCGAGATCGTGGAGGCCCTCCAGGACTCCCTGATTGAGACGGGGCTCGTCCCGGTAAACAAGTGGTCCGGAATGATTCCGGTGGCCGACGTATTTGAGATGCCCTTCGTGTTTAAGGACCTGGAGTCCCCCAAGAAGTTCCTTGACGGGGGCGCGGGCGAAATACTTGACGGCGAGTTCCAGAAAAAAGGCGTTAAAACCCTCTTCTGGGTGGACTACGGCTACATCCAGTTCTTCAACAACAAGCATCCCCTGAAGAACCCCGGGGATTTCAAGGGCCTTACCATGAGGACCTTCAGCAGCGGCGACGCCGAGACCCTCAACGCCCTGGGCGCCGCGCCCACGGTCATGAGCTCCTCGGAGATGTACATGGCCCTCCAGAGGGGGACCGTGGACGGCGCTACTACCGGAATGCCGGCGGCGGTCTCCAGAAAGGTCCACGAGGTGCAGAAGTTCATGACCATGGCCAACTACACCACGGCCCAGTTCGTGGTCCAGTCCAGCCTCGACTGGTGGAACGGCCTTTCGGACAAGGATAGGGAAGTGGTCATGAAGGCCGGCGCCGACGCCGAGGCGTGGATCAGGGGCGTAATTGCCGAGTCCGAGGCCGAAGCCGAAAAGGTGATCCGCGACGCCGGGGTCGAAATTTACGTCCTCACCGCCGAGGACAGGGAGGCCTTTGTCGCCGTGACCGAGTCGGTAAGAAAAACCTTCGCGGAGGCCACGGGCGATCTTGGCAAAAAGCTCATCGAGCTGGCCATGGAGTCTTCAAAATAAGAAGCCTCCCCGGACGAATTTTATGAAATCCGGCGAAGCGGGAGGGGGAGTCCCTTCCGCTTCGTCTATCAAATACCAGCAAAGGGGCGGACTTGATGTTTAAACATTTACGTAAAGCCGTGGAGAAGGGAAACCTGATCCTGGGCTATGTCAGCGGCCTGGGCATCCTCGCCATGGGGCTTATGCTCTTTTACGAGGTTGTCTGCCGCTACTTCTTCCGGTCTCCCACCATCTGGGCCCAGGAGATGTCGGTCTATGTGTTCATGTGGACCATGCTTGCAGGGGCGGCCTACACCCTGGAAAAAGGCAAGCACGTGAGGATCGACCTCATCATAGAACACCTCTCCGTACGCACCCAGCAGATCCTGGAGATGCTTACCAGCGTGGCGGGTATGGTCTACTGCGCGGTCATCACATGGCAGGCCTACGGTATGATTGCGGCGTCCATAAGCTACGGGAAGGTTACGGCCACCCTGCTTAGAATCCCCATGTGGCTCCCCCAGATGGCCCTTCTTTTGGGCTTCGGCCTTCTGACGCTTCAGTTTGCCATTATTATCGCGGACCGTTTTAACGCCGTCTTCGGCCGCGGAGAGGAGGCCCGGCCATGCTGAGCTTTTCCCTTATAGTGCTGCTTCTTATCTGTGTTCTGTTCATGGGCCTCCCGGTGGCCTTTTCCCTAGGCGGGACGTCGCTGCTGCTGATAGCCGCCTTTGAACTCCCCATGAAGATAGTGGGGGCAACAATTTTTTCATCCCTGGACAGCTTCACCGTGCTCTCCATACCCCTCTTCGTGCTCATGAGCCAGATTTTGCTCGACGGCCGCATCGGGGACGACCTGTTTGACGTGATGAACGCCTGGGTACGCCATCTTCCCGGCGGCCTTGCCATAGCCACCATCCTGGCCTGCGCCTTCTTTGCGGCCATCACCGGCTCCGGCGCGGCCACTGCGGCCACCATAGGCATGGTG
>JAAYQT010000255.1 GCA_012519165.1 Synergistaceae bacterium | reverse complement strand
TCTCCTGGCGGACTGCCCCTTCCCGGACCTTCTGTAGAAAATTTTTAAGTAAATCCTGCGGCATCAACAAACTGGCCCATTACGGAAGACTCGTCTATAATAGACGGGTCTTCTTCTATATGTACAACTTGAACGGGAAGGCAGAAAACTACCGGGGAGAACTGCCATGCAGCTTCAAATCTGGTCTGACATGAACTGGAGGCTAATCCTGCCGCTGATTGTGGTTAGCGGCGTCCTCGCCTATTTGGGGGACGTGCTGGGGATGCGCATCGGCAAAAAGCGGGTCTCCCTCTTCGGACTCCGCCCCAGGGCCACAAGCCGCTTCATCACCGCCGTTACGGGAATTTTCATCTCCATCGCCATCCTCATTACCATGACCATCTTCTCTGAAAACGTCAGAACCGCCCTCTTCAGCATGAAATTTATCCAGGGACAGCTCCAGTCCCTGACAAGGGAGCTTCAGCAGAGCCGGGACGAATCCCAGCTCATGGGCATTAACCTTCTGGACAGCGAAAGGCGCCTGAAGGAGCAGGAGGAGAAGCTGACCCGTGTCCAGAGCGAGCTGGCCACTGCCCAGCCCCTACTGGACGAGGTGAGGTCAAGCCTTGCCGTCACACAAAAAGAGAGGGACCAGCTGGAGGACGAAAAACTTTCCCTGGCGGCGTCGGTGGAAGAGCTGCGCAAGGAGGCGGAGGAGCTCCGCAAGGGCCTGATCCAGATCCGGAGCGGCAGAATTGCCGTCTTCGCAAAGGAGATTCTGGGCCAGACGTCCATCGAGCCCATGAGCGGACCCGAAGAGGTGGAACAGGCCTTCCGGGAGCTGAAGAGCAGGGCCGAGTACGCCATTGCCGCCCGCACCGAACTAAGCCCGTCGGAGGTTTCCCTTGCTCCGGGGGAGGGGGCGGAGAGCGAAAGCATGGCCTCCTGCACGGGGCAGGAGAACAGAAAATTTGTCAGGATAGTGGCCGAGGCCAACGCGGTCTTCGGAGAAGAGATACGGGTGGTCTACGAGGTTAACGACAGCTTCCTCGTCTACACCAAAGGGGAGGTCCTCTGCGTCCAGACGGTGGAGCCCGGCGCGGCCAGGGATAACGCCGAGTCGGAGCTGCACCTCATCCTCCGCATGGTTAACAGAAAGGCAGTGCAGGACTCCATAAAGCCCGACCCCGTCACGGGCAAGGTGGGGGCCCTGGATGCGGTGGAGTTTTTCGACGCGGTGGACCTTCTGGGCAGGGCGGAAACCCCCATGACGGTGGAAGTTACCGCGGCGGAGGATATATATACGGAAGGTCCCGTCCGGGTGGCCCTGGCCATACGCCCGGCGGAGGGTTAAGGAGACCGGAGGCTTAATAATGCTTATTGTTGCGTGCCAGATATGCGGCGAATCAAAAGTTATTGCGGGAACCCCCGACGGGGACGGAATTGCCAGGGCCACCTGGATATGCCCGTGCTGCGGGGCGGGGCAGGTGGTGCAGCTGCCCGTTTCCGCAGATGCAAGAAAGATGGACCTTCGCAAGATTGTCTGCGGAATGGCCCTTGCAGGAAAACCTTCGGAGGGCAACGGGCTATGAACGGCGGCTACTTCTACTATGACAGCAAGCACGCAGTAAGCCCCGACGAACTGGCAAACCTCTACCGGTTTACCCGGTGGGGGAAGAGCCGGTCCCTTGAGGACATCGCCAGGATGCTTGCGGGCACCTCCATGTGCTTCAGCGTTCGCCACGAAGACCACCTGGTGGCCTTCTGCCGGATACTGACCGACTTCGTCTACCGGGCCTCCATCTGGGACATAATGGTCCACCCCGACCACCAGGGAAAGAAGGTGGGCACGTCACTGCTCGACTATGCCCTTAACCACCCGGCGGTGAAGCATATACCCCTGGTCATCACCTATACCACAGAGCTGGCCTCCTTCCTCACGCCCCACGGCTTCGACCACAGGGAGGGGGCCCTCATGGTGCTCCGCCGCCCCATTGAGTATTCCTGAAGCGGCCCTGCGGTTTGCAGCCCACCTGTTCTGGCCGTCGTCCTGCCCCTTTTGCGGCGCCCTGGGGACGGCGGCCTGTGTAAAGTGCCTTCTGCCCCTCCTCTCCCCGCCCCTGGCGGGCGAGACCGGCGGCCTTCGGCACGAGGCCGGAGGAGTCCACGAGGGAGTCCTGCGGGAGCTTGCCCTGGAGCTTAAGTACGGGCGCAACCGCCCCCTGGGCATTGCCATGGGCCGCGCCTTGGGAAGGATTTTCCCAAGGCCGGACTGCGATGTTTTAACCCCCGTCCCCCTCCACAGGGAGAGCGAGCGGGGGTACAACCAGTCCATGGCTTTGGCCAGGGGAATTTCCATGGAGTGGGGGGTTCCCGCCCTGGAGGGCCTGCGCTGGAAGGAGCCCAGGGCGGTCCAGACCTCCCTGGGCCGAAAGGAACGGCGGGATATGCCCGCAGACGCATTAATCCCCCTTGGAAATCTGCTTGAAGGCAAAAGGGTAACGCTGGTGGACGACGTATCCACCACGGGAACCACCCTTCTTCGGGCCGCCGGGGCGGTGGAACGGGCAAAAGGCAAGGCCGTTATGGCCCTTACATGGACAATTGTCCCCGGACCCTAAAGCCTTAAAAGGGGCCGTCCGATAACCATTATGAAGAGAAAAGCCTTTTCTCATACGGGGTGATCGACATGATTGAAAAGATACCGGGAGTATACGGACCCAAGCCTGTAAGCAAGGTCAATATGAAAAAAAGCCGCCCGCAGGCCGCAGGCCGGGGGGGAGGGGACGGAGTCGAGTTCAGCTCCTTCGCGGTGGAGCTTTCCAAAGTCTCGGCGGAGATGAAAAAAATCCCCGAGGTCCGGGAAGAACTCGTCGAAGGCTTTAAGAAGCAGATCCAAAACGGAACTTACGCCCCCGACCTGGAAAAAGTGGCCAGAAGCCTAATTGTTGCGGGCCTGCTGGACCGGGAAGACTAAATATGGCGTCTCCCGCAGCCCTGGGCGAGCTGCTGAACCGTCTTGCGGAGACGCTGACGGCCATGGCGGACGTCACAGTTCAGCAGAGAGAGGCGCTCCGGGAAGGGCGCCTCGAACTTTTACAGGACCTCTTCAGGGAGCTTCAGAACCTGGGCTTCTCCGCCGAGGCCCTGGAAAACCAGAGGGTAAAGCTCTCCGCCAAACTGGCGGCGCAGCTGGGCTGCGATGAGACCTTGTCTGCCATCTGTGGGCGTCTTTCGGATGACGCCGCCCTGCCGCTGAAGGCGGGGGCCGGGGAGCTTGACATGGCCCTCCGGAAGCTCAGGTCAGAGATGCAGATACTGACAAGCCTTGTGGATGAAAACCAGCGCCTCGGCGGCATGTTAATTGCCGAATGGAGGCGGCTGCAGGGAATGTACCCCTCCCGGCCGGGAGTGGACTTCAGGGGTTAGGAGGACTCGGCCATGTGGAACAACTTCTTCGGACTTGAAATGGGACGGCGGGCCATGGACTACTTCCGCCGGGGCATGGAGACGGCTGCCCATAACATATCCAACGCCGACGTGGAGGGTTTCTCCCGGCAGAGGGTGGAGCCTTCCACCACCAACCCCTTCACAAACCCGGCCTTCAACAGGCCGAACATCCCGGGGCAGATAGGCACCGGCGTCCAGATAGACGCCATAGTCCGCCTCAGGGACGCATTTTTGGACATCCAGTACCGGCAGGAGATGACGGACAAGGGCTACTGGGAGCAGATACAGAAGGTTATGTCCACAATTGAGGCCTATGTCAACGAGCCCGGCGGTGAAGGGTTGCAGATGGCCCTGGACGACTACTGGGCCGGCCTCCAGGAGCTGAGCAAGCGGCCTGATGACTCCGCCGTGCGGGAGAACCTGGTGGAGAAGACCAAAAATCTTACCGTTTTTTTTGACCAGCTCGTGGGCAACTACGACGAGTTCAGGGCGGATCTCAACCGGGACATCAAACTCATGGTGGACGAGATAAACACCCTCATCGACCAGATTGCCGCCCTCAACGTGACCATAAAGCAGGTTCAGGGGGTGGGGGGCAACCCCAACGACCTTATGGACAAGCGAGACCTGCTGGTGGACAAGCTGTCCAAGCTTATCGACATCGACGTTAACCCTCCCTGCCTGGAAGGGGACGGCGACTTTAAGATTGACCTCCACGGCAAGCTCCTGGTGCAGGGCGAGCGAACGCGCCACCTGGTGGCGGTGCCCGTTGCGGGAAATACCGGCTTTTTCGACGTGCAGGTGGAGGACAACCTCTTCGACCACGTCTCCAACCCTTCAGTCCTCTTCGCGTCCATAGAGCAGGGCGCCCCCGAGGCGGTGCATACTGTAAACGTGCACCGGCTGGCCTCCGAGTCGGCCTGGTCGGCGGGCTACGGCGAGTCCACCTGCCCCGACAGGGTGAAGCCCGAGGCCATTACCGATCCCCTTAATCTGCGGGGGGCCTTCTCCATACAGGTGGGGAGCCAGGGGACCAGAGTCACATCCTCGGTAATGCCGTCGGTCAACGTCCTTGAGCCGGGCAAGCCGGGGGATGAGTATACCTTCCGGGTATCGGCGGGGAACTTCGAGGGGGAGATCACCGCCAGTTGGAACGCAGGCCACTGGGAACTGGAGGACTCGTCGGGAGCCACGTATACCTCCCTAACTGATGACCTCACGTTGACCGAGCTTCAAAATTTCATGGCGACCAGTTTCGGCTCGGAGATTTCCACCTCCCTGAACGGCGCCGGGACCCAGCTTACCCTTGCCAGCACGGCGCACCACCTTATCTCCATCGTGGACGTAAAAGGCAACCTTGCCTCCTCCCTGGGCATTGTAAACGATGCCCCCGTTGTAACCATAGACGTGGTGGAGGAGGACACCCTTGAGACGGTAAAAAACAAGATAAACGCCATGTACGCCCCGGAAAACGGCCTTACCAGGCCGGACCAGTGGCTTCATGCTGATATAAAGCTGGACCCCGCCACCAACACCTACTACCTCTCCCTGGAGAGCAACGCAGCGGGGGAGGCGTCCCGGATAAACATCCTGGGCGACAAAAACGGCTCCCTCCAGATTGCAAAGCGCCTGGGCCTGCTGAACGAAGACGGCAGCACCAACTACCTGGAGTACGCCAGGGACGCCGCCTTCACCTTCGACGACAGACTCTATCTGTCGGAGAGCAACCACGTGCGGAACGCAAGGCAGGTACCCATTCTCAACGACTACAGCGCAAAGACCTCCGCAGAGGTTTCGCCGGGCATAAGGCTTGAACTCCGCTCCGTGGGGGAGACGGATATCACTGTGCGCCACCACGTCAAGGGCGGGGCCCTGAGGGGCGCCCTGGAGGGCAGGGACGACATAATTCTGGGCTTCCTTACCGCCTTCGACGAGCTAGCCTACGGCCTGGTGACGGAGATGAACGCCATCCACTACGCCGGCCACGGAATAGGGGACAACATCTCCACCACCGGTTACGCCTTCTTTAACCCCATATCGGTTCAGTACGGCGCAAGCCGCCTCCTGGGCCTCAGCAGGGCCATAGACGAAGACCGCAGCCTCATTGCGGCCGCGTCGGGGAACGGCCATGGCTTCTCCAACGGCTCCGGCGACGGCAGCAACGCCCTCCGCATGGCCCAGCTGAAGCAGACCAAGGTGCTGCAGAACAGGAGCGCGGACTTCAACGACTTCTACCAGTCCTTCATCGCAAAACTGGGCGCCAGGGGGCAGCAGGCCGACACCATGCTAAAGAACCAGAACGCCCTTATCAACCAGATTGACAACCAGCGCCAGTCGGTGATGGGAGTAAACATAGACGAAGAGATGATGGACATAATAAAGTTCCAGCAGGCCTTTAACGCCATCGCCCGGTACATTACCACGGTGGACGAGATGCTCGACCGCATTATAAACGGCATGGGCATCGTGGGCCGGTAGGGGAGGGATAGCCATGCAGCGCGTCAGTAACCCCATGGTTCAAAAATTAATGCTGGCAGACATGCACAATAACCTGGCCAGACTGCTCCAGTACCAGCATCAGCTGGCCACGGGCAAGAAGCACTCCCGCCCGTCGGACCACCCCATTGACGTGGTGAGGGAGCTGTCCCTGCACACCGCCCTTACGGAGAACAAACAGTACATCCGCAACCAGGACGACGCCATGACATGGCTCTCCAACACGGACACGGCCTTCAACCAGATGATGGACATAGCCCACCGGATCAGGGAGCTGACCATCTACGCCGGAAACGGCGCCCTGGGACCCGGGGAGACGGAGGCCATTGCCGCAGAGATAAAGGAGCTGCGGGAGGAGCTTATGAACACGGCCAACTACTCCGTGGAGGGCCGGTATCTCCTTTCGGGCCTCTCTACCGGGGTGCGCCCCTTCGAGCAGGACGCCGCCGGCAACGTGGTGTATAAGGGCAACGACGGCAAGGTGGTCTACGAGCTTGAAAAGGGCGTCACGGGAAACGTCTCCTTCCACGGCAGGGAGGTCTTCCCCGCAGAGTACCAGACCAACAGCCTCACCAGCGTGGAACTGCCCATGGACTTCCTGTGGACGGGCCGGGACGAAAAGCTCCAGATCTTCGTCGGCGGCAGGCAGGTCAGCGTCCACATCCCCGAGGACTGGACGGACCGCAACATCAACGGCAGCGTGGACCTGTCGGACTATAACCGCTTCCGGGACGACGGCGAGCTGCGGGGCCTTACCCTTGACCAGATTGCAGAGCTGATAAGCGAAAGCTTTGAGATGGGCAACGTAAGCCGCCTCATATCCGTAAGGGTGGACAAAGACATGGCAAACGGAACCCAGAGGCTTGTCTTCACCAGCCATACGGGGGAGCCCATTCAGGTCACCGGCTGGCCGGAGACGGACAGAAAGCAGCAAATCCAGAGCATTGCAGGGGAGCAGCTTAATCCGGCATGGACTGCGACCAGTGACGGCACGATGAGGATATACGTCCCCGGCGGCCTTGACGTGACCATAGATGTAATCGCAGGGGATACCCTTCAGGATGTGGCGGACAAGATAACCCAGAACGTCCAGGGCATTGAGGCCCGAATTTCCCCCCGCGATGTTGTTACGGGCAATGTCAGCCTGGTGGTAAGCGCGAATAAGCCTGACTTCCAGTTCAACATGGATTTAACGGGCGGAGCAATTGAGTTGTTTTCAACCTCTGCGGACCCGGTAACCCTGGCCTCGGAGGAGTCCCTCCGGCCCATGGACCACAGCCATATCGACCTGGCCTCCCTCTTCGGCATGGAGACCACCCTCAAGAGCAGGCAGTT
>JAAYQT010000254.1 GCA_012519165.1 Synergistaceae bacterium | reverse complement strand
TTCCTCCCGTCCTGGGGGTGACCCCCGGCGTGGGCGGATTTACCGTAGTAAAAGGCGTCCAGCTTGGTTGTCGCCAAAGACCCGCCGGATCCTGCAGTAATATCCGAGGCACGGTCTTCATCAGTGTTTCTTTCGCTAATGTGGCACGCAAGCACGTAATCCACCCCGTCCAGGTGTCCTTTGTCCACTATGCTCTTTGCGCCCCGGACCCCTTCCTCGGCAGGCTGGAAGATCAGCTTTACAGTCCCCTTCAGGCCGTCTTTCACCGCCGCCAGAACTTCCGCTACCCCAAGGCCGATGGCCGCATGGCCGTCGTGGCCGCAGGCGTGCATCATGCCTTTGTTTACGGAGCTGAAGCCCTCCCGCCAGGGACGGTGCTCGTCCGATTCGTCCTCCACCACTCCCAGGGCGTCGATGTCGAACCTGAGCGCCACTACGGGGCCTTCGCCGCACCGGAGGGTGCCTATGGCCCCGGTGAAACCTCCCCTGGTTGCTTCCAGAAATTCAGGGTCCGCCCCCTGGTCCTTCGCCCGAAGGAAGCTTGCCTCCAGCTCCTCAATTGAGGGAAGCCCCATCCGGGACTCATCCAGGCAGACATCCCTTCCCGTCAATACTTCGTAACCCAGGTCAGTCAGCCTTCTGGCGATGAGGGAAGTGGTCCTCATCTCGAACCACCCGCTCTCGGCATACTTGTGAAAATCCCTGCGGTAGCCTGTCAGCTTGTCTTTAAGGCCGTCGGCCAGCCCGTTTATCTTTTGGTACATGAAAACTCCTCCAGTCTTACCCTTATCCAAATGCAACCCTGACTTGCGGCCATTTTATTGCGTCAGATTGTAACCTCAATGGCTCCGTCCTTCAATTTCATTTCCGTTCCGTAAGGAGCGCTCAACTTTGAAAGGATATCAAAAATTTCCGCGCTTTCAGTCTCATCGGCGATTCTCGGCCAGGTTGAAAAGTACTGCGGAAGGTTTTTTCCCAGAGAGATGGGTTTAAGAATCAGCTTTGTAAGATTTTCGCCCTCCATGCGGAACCAGGGGAGAATGGAGTAAAAATTAGCCACGTCGGCATGGAGGGAGACGGTCGCTCTAGCGCTCCGGGCCTCAAAGGCGGAGGCGGTCCCGGTATTGAGGGGAAGATTGTTTTTCTCCATATAATCGGGCGGAAGTTTTTCAACAAAGGCGTTCTGGAAGATGAAATTGCCCAGGGAGTAGAAGATCGGCCGCTGTTTGTATATCTCCACGCCCTTCAGCTGATGGGTGCCGCCGCCGACAACTGCGCAGGCGCCTGCATCGATGCACTTCCTGGCGAACTCCTCAAAGAAATAGTCCGGCTCGTCGTTCGTATCGCCCTTTATTTCGTGCGAGTGTACTACCACAACTACATAGTCTACCACCAGAAGAGCGTCTTTAATTGTTTCCACGGTCCTTGCGGTATCGGCTTCATTGGCCTTTGTCATGCGGCCGGGGACGTCTCCCACGACAAAGCGGGAAGAGCCGAAATCAAAAGTCCCTTCAGGCTCTCTAAGGGTATAACCCTGGACTTTTGAAAAGTCGGCCCTGTTATTAATCCTGGTTGCAGCGGCAATCTCTTTAAGCGCCTTCATCTGGTCTTCGGTAACAGTAAACAGGGATGAAAACCGTAAAGGGTTAAGCCCGGGCCTCCCCGGCTGGCTTTGGGACTGAATTCCGGCCCTTGCGGCAGGATCATGGGTTGAGCAGATTGAAATTACCCCTACCCTGCCGGAGGGAAGATCCACCATCGCCGCCTTCGAAGCCTCGTACAGATTTTCGCCAACACCGCAGTGAGCCACTTTAGCCGCATCAAGGGCGGCTTTTGTCATTCTAAGACCGTCATAGGAATAGTCCATGGTGTGGTTATTTGCCCAGCAGAAAATGTTGAAGCCGAACCGTTTCAGGTCCTCCAGGACACCGGGGCGGGACGTCAGCCATGTCCCCCCGGAGAATGCGGAAGGAAAACATCCGCCGTCAGTCAGGGTGGTTTCAAGATTAGTTATCCTGGCCTCGGCTGACATGATAAAATCCTTCAGCTCGCTGAATTCAGGATAATCCGGAATATGCTTCAGAATAAGAGCGTCTCCGGTGGCCGTAAAGGTCATTGATTTTTCCATATGGGCTCTCTCCTCAACAAGTGATGATATCAAAAAACGTCTTGCACATTCGGCTTTATAGCGGCGCGGTTCCTGAACGAGTTCAAATTATTCCATCATCGCCATGCTGTAAATTGACCTTAAATATGTCCCTAATTCAAGTCCGCTCTTTTCGGGTTCGTTTAAAGAAAATTTCAACATTACCCCTTCCACTTGACACCGCAGCCATGCTCGCTTATCATGTTCCGGCGCAACAAGCAGTGGGGAATCGTCCAATGGCAGGACACCTGACTCTGGATCAGGCAATCTTGGTTCGAATCCAGGTTC
>JAAYQT010000253.1 GCA_012519165.1 Synergistaceae bacterium | reverse complement strand
GCCACCATCATTGCGGCCATTGCCTTCGCCCCCATCGGTCTGTCGCCGGACAGCACGGGAGAGTTCTGCCGGAGCCTCTTCCAGGTGGTCAGCATCTCTCTGCTGCTAAGTTGGGTGTTGGCAGTTACCGTTACCCCTCTGGCGGCGGTGGCCATCCTGAAGGGCAATACAGCCGAAGAAGCCTCCGACCCCTACGGCAGCCGTTTTTACAGAAACTACCGGGCCTTTCTCTCCTTCTGCCTTGCAAGGCGAAAACTCGTCCTTGCAGCGGTGGCGGCCATGACCCTGGCCTCCTTTGCGGGCTTCGGTTTCGTGGACAAGTCCTTCTTCCCGGCGTCCTCCACCCCCATGTTCACCGTGGACTTCTGGACGGAGCAGGGGACGGGCATTGAGGCCACCCTCGCCGAGGCCGGAGCCATGGAGGAGTTTTTGACCGCCCAGCCGGAGACGGAGTCGGTGGCATCCTATGCCGGGGAGGGGGCGCTGCGGTTTATCCTCACCTACACCCCGGGCGACCCTGCGGCCAACTTCGGCCACTTGGTGGTAACGGCCCGGGACAGCGAGGGCGCCGAGGTCCTGAAGGAAAAGCTGGCCCGGTTCGTAGCCGGAAATCAGCCCCACCTGGACCCCCGCATCCGGTCCTTCGCCAAGGGCACGGGAGGTGGCGCCAAGGTGCAGGTCCGCTTCCTCGGCAAGGACCCGTCGGCCCTTCGCAGGGCGGCAGACGAAGCGGCGAAGATCTACGCCTCCGATCCTGATTCGGTTAATATTCGCAACAACTGGGGAAGGCGGACAAAGGTCATAAGGCCCGAGCTCACCGACTCGGTGCAGCTGCTGGGGCTCAGCCGCCTGGACCTGGCGAATGCCCTGAAGATGGCCTTTTCCGGGGTGAACGCGGGGCTCTACCGGGAGGGGGAGAAGCTGCTCCCCATAGTGGCCCGCCTGCCGAAGCAGGAGCGGGGGAGCGTGGAATCCCTGGAGGATACCCAGGTCTGGAGCGACCTTAACCGGCGGTACATACCCCTGTCCCAGTTTGTGGCCAGGATTGACACCGTGGCCGAGGACTCCCTTATATACCGGATTAACAGGATGAAGGCAATTACCGTGGAGTGCGACAGCGGTTCGGGCCGTCCGGGGGCCCTCTTTGAGCGAATCCGCCCCGCAATTGAGGGAGTCGAGCTTCCCCCCGGCGTGGAGATGGAGTGGGGCGGCGAGTACGAAAACTCCATGAAGGCCCGGGAGGGGCTTATGGGGATGATCCCTTTGGGCTTTTTGGCCATTGTGGTCATCCTTGTAATACTTTTCAACGGCTTCCGCCAGCCCGTCATAATACTGCTCTGTCTGCCCCTCTCGGTGATGGGGCTCACGGCGGGGCTGCTGATTACGGGGAAGTCCTTCGACTTCATGGCGCTGCTGGGTTTTTTGAGCCTGGCAGGGATGCTTATAAAGAACGCCATAGTCCTCATTGACCAGATAGACCTGGAGATGGGCGAGGGCAAGCCTGCCCTGGAGGCCATCACCGATTCAGGCGTAAGCCGGGTGCGGCCCGTGATGATGGCCTCTCTCACCACCGTACTCGGTATGATACCCCTCTACTTCGACGTCCTCTTTACGGCCATGGCGGTAACCATCATGTTCGGCCTCACCTTTGCCACGGTGCTCATACTGCTGGTGGTGCCGGTGCTCTACGGCGAGGCGCTGAAGGCTTAGGTTACGAAAAATAAAAAGCGCCCCCCGGGAGGGGGCGCTTTTTTGATAGTCCGGACTAGTCCTCAAGCCCCTCGTTGCTGTAGGGGAAGTAGTTGTCCCACTGTTCGTCCAGGATCTCCAGGGACTTTCTCATGGAGGGCACGGTGTACCGGCCGTCCTTTTGCTCCAGGATGCCCTTCTCCTCCAGCTTGCGCACGGCGTCGTCCACCTCGAAGTCTATATTTACGCCGAACCTCTCCCTCATCCACTCCTCTATGCGCCCGTCCAGTTCCTCCATGGTGAAGGGCTCGCCGGAGGCGTTTTTCTCCGCCAGCAGGAAGTAGTAGGCCAGCAGGGTCTCCTTGCACTCCTCTTCTTCAGCCTCGTTCACCAGGAAGTCGAAGACTCCGGCGTTGTTGTCCAGGTTGTGGAAGTAAAGGGTCTTCATCAGCTTTGCCTGGTGCATCTGCCTGGTGTTCTTGTATTTTGCAAAGACCTTGAAGGCGATTGCGCCCACCACCGAGAAGGCGGCCAGGATGGGGAAGAGCTTGTCCTTGAACTCGCTCCAGTTGATGGTCTCTCCCAGAATAAGGGCCATGACCACCATCCCCAGGATGGTGAGGGCGGGCAGGACCTTGTTCACCACGCTGAAAAAGCCGCCTACGAGGGGCAGCAGGATCAGCCCCCGGTCCATCATGGTCATGCGGATTTTAACGTCGGGGAAGAGGGTCTCCAGGGTGGACTCGGGCACGTTTTTGAAGATCTTAAGGAAAATTGCGGGGGGCTTCCCGTCCTTCCGGGGCGGCGGTGATTTTTTACGGCCCAGGACGGCCTCGCCCATGAGGCGGCGCTCCTTCTCCCTGCCCGTTTCGCCCGCCGTTTCAGTATAGTGCTCGTAGAAGGCCTCCTCGTTCTCTCCCGCCTTCAGCCGGATGAGGATTAAAAGCCTCTGAAGGACGTTTTCGGTCTCTGCCTCTTTCTTTTTCCTGCTGACCCTATCTTTTAATGAAGGCTTACCGCCGTTTTTGGGAACGGCCTTTCTGCCCCTCCGGTAGATAAGAATCTTGTCGTACCTGTCGTGGTCCACCTCGATATTCAGGCCCCGCGGAGCGGCCTTCGTCATAATTTCGTTAAGTTCGTCCAGGGAGAGTTCGCTATAGTTGGCGGCTCTCAGAAGCTCCTCCAGGGCTTCCACCATGTCGGCAAACCCTGCCTCGTAGTCCGTACCGGCCTCCAGCAGCTTCAGCGTATCGGCGTCCGGGTTGAAGGGATGGTAGGCGTCCCTCGCACGGGTGAGGATGGAGTGGAATTCGTAGTGAAACGTGGCTCGCACAAGGTCCGCAAACTCCCGGAAACGTTTTTTTCTTTCGTCGGAAAGGCTCTCCTCGCTGCAAAGGGCTTCCACAATATCGGAGGTTCGCAGGGGAATAAAATTTTCAAGGGTTCCGTTCTCTTCCATTTCCGCCCCTCTCTTTCAGCTCTGTATTTATGGCTTAACGTCCATAAATCAGAGTATACCACGAGGAAAAATGGGAGAGAACGCAAGTCGTCTTAAAAAGACACAAAACTCCTTGACTTTTAAAACCGTTACCATATAATAAAATCCAAAGAGTTAGTCCCCTTCGTTTCGGTTATAATACCTTAAGCAGGGAGCGAAGGGCGGCTTTGCTCGTCTGTACAATCCAGGAAAGGGGAGGACTTGATGGCAGAACAGAAGACATCATGCGTTGTTCCCGCGTCCAAAGTTGAAGGGCCCGCACCCGGAAGCGTCCCGGTTGCGGAAGAAAAAAAGGAGGCCGTTCGTATGGGTGTAACCGTTGGAATGAAGGCGCCGGATTTTACTGCCCCGGCATACTACAAAGGTGAGTTCACCTCCGTTAAGCTTTAGGATTTCGCCGGAAAGTGGGTGTCCCTCTGCTTCTACCCCGGCGACTTCACCTTCGTCTGATCAACTGAAGTGTCGGCGGTCGCCGACCGTTATGCGGAATTCCAGGCTCTCGGGGTGGAAGTCATCTCCGTGAGCGTAGACAGCCAGTTCGTCCACAAGGTGTGGAACGACCAGGAGCTTTCAAAGATGGTGGACGGGGGCGTACCCTTCCACATGGCCTCCGACGGTGGCGGCGCCATCGGGACCGTTTACGGGGTCTACAGCCCCGAGCAGGGCGTTGACTTCCGGGGGCGCTTCCTGATCGACCCCGACGGAGTAATCCAGGCCATGGAGATTCTCACCCCTCCCGTGGGGCGGAACGTGGACGAAACCCTTCGCCAGATTCAGGCCTTCCAGCTTGTGCGGGAGACCAAGGGCGCCCA
This sequence comes from Synergistaceae bacterium, assembly GCA_012519165.1. Taxonomy (GTDB): domain Bacteria; phylum Synergistota; class Synergistia; order Synergistales; family Aminobacteriaceae; genus Aminivibrio. Next base: position 1,011 of record JAAYQT010000253.1, on the reverse strand, counting down.
GGTGACCCCCTCCGGCTGGACCCCCGGCGGCAAGGTGCTTAAACCCAGCCCCGCCCTGGTGGGCAACATCTGGAAAGAGTGGAACCCGAAGGACGTTTACGGCAAGAAATAATCCCTTTGTCCTGTTAAAAGGCCGCCCCCGGGAGGGGCTGCCTTTTCTTTTGGCCCTTCAGAGTGGAAATGGGCTAAAAGACTGATTTAATCCCCGATTTTTATTGTAAAATACTAATTTATCCTGATGATTCCGGAGGCCTTCCATGCGGTTTGTTCTCTACAATATTCGTTACGGAACCGGGGTTGGGTGGGAATACCACTTTCCCTTCCCCTTTTCCGGGTGCCTGAGGAAAACTGACGACCGATTCCGTAATATATCCGGGTTTATCTCCGGGTTGAAGCCCGATATAGTGGGTCTGGTGGAGACCGACAACGGCTCCTACCGGCAAAACGGCGTGTGCCAGGCGGAGCTCATGGCCGAAGGGCTTAATGCATCGTCGGTGTTTGCGTGCAAGTACGACAGAGAGTCCATCGCCTCCAGGACGCCCCTGCTGAAATCCCAGGGCAACGCCGTGGTTACGAGTCTTCCCATCCTTTCAAGCAGGGAGCGATACTTCAGCAGGGGGGTTAAAAGAACCCTTCTTGAAGTGGAGTTCAGGGATTTTACCCTTTTCCTGGTCCACCTCTCCCTGGGCTACAGGGCAAGAAAAATCCAGATAGGCGAGCTGGCCGACAGGCTCCGCCAGGCGAACAAGCCCATAATACTGGCAGGCGACGGCAATATCTACGCAGGGGAGAGGGAATTGAAGCCCTTTTTCACCAGGGGGCTTTTCCGGAATGCGAACTTAAGAAATACCCCCACCTACCCGAGCAGGTTCCCCCGCCTGGCCCTGGACTTTATCCTCTACAGCGAAGGGATCCGCATGAAAGATCTCCAGGCCCCCAGGGTCCGGTACTCCGACCACCTCCCCCTGGTCTTCGACTTTACCGTCTCCAGAAAGCGTAAGGAAGCTATTG
>JAAYQT010000252.1 GCA_012519165.1 Synergistaceae bacterium | reverse complement strand
TGACAGGGGGAATAAAGCTGAAGCTTGACCCCTGTACTATGGGAAGGCCCGAGCCCAGTTTGGGGTGGGTCTGAATCAGGGTGGCCACGCCCATGCCGAAGTAGACGCAGGAGATGAGGGACGCAATCTGGAGCTGGTCCATGCCCATGGCGGGGCCGAAGATGAGGGGGACCAGGGTGGTGGCGCCGAAGAGGGTGAGGACGTGCTGGGCCCCGGCCAGGACCAGGATAGGAAAGGGGGGGACGTCGTTCACCCCGTAGACCAGTTTCTTTGCCATTTTAAGACTTACCTCCCGTTATTAAATTACTTATAAGGACAAATTTTGGGCAGGACCGCAAAAAAGGAGCCGGAAACAATTCCGGCCCCTTTGGTCGAACAATCGGACATTCCGGTCAGTCCCCGGACCTCTGTTCCTTCTCCTAGGGTCTGATCTTCATCAGGAAGACGGCCTTCTGCTTCTCAATGTCCGCCTTCAGGATGATTCCGTCCTTGTCCTTGGGGTTGTGAAACTCGTCCATGGTAAGGGTGGCGTGGAGAAGCTTGAGGTCCTTGGTGGCCTCAAGCGCGTCCCTTACCTTTACGGGGTCGTCGGTGCCGGCCCGCTCAATGGCGTCCTTCAGCCAGTAGAGGCAGTCGTAAGCCATGACGGCGTTCATGAACTCCATGCACTCGGTACCGGTGGTCTCCTCGTACTTGTTGAAGAAGCCCTCCAGGGTGGGGTCGTACCGGTCAACGTGGCTCACCCAGTAGGTGTTCTCCATGGCGTCGCCCACTATCTCCCACATAAAGTCGCCGTAGCCGTCGCCGCCCACGATGGGCACGTCAATGCCAAGCTCCCGGGCCTGCTTGACCGCCAGGGGGAGGGCCTTGCCCATGGTGGGAATGCAGAGTACGTCGGGGTTGGCTTCCTTAATAACGGTGAGCTGGGCGCGGAAGTCCACGTCCTGCTCCCTGTGGCCCTCGTCGGCCACTATCTCGCCGCCGTACTCCTTGAAGTTCTCAATGAAGAACTCCCTGAGGCCCTGGGAGTAGTCGCTGGCCACGTCGTAGAGCACCGCGGCCCTCTTCTTGCCCAGCTCCTTGGCGGAGAAGACCGCCAGCATCTTGCCCTGGTAGGGGTCAAGGAAGCAGATGCGGAAGTTGTAGGGGCGCACGTTGCCCTTCTCGTCCATGGTGACCAGGGGGTTGGTGGGAAGAGTGCCCAGGTGGGGCACCTTGCCGCGGTTAAACACGGACGAGGCTGAAATTACAAGGCCGCTTCCGCTGGGGCCTATGACCGCGCAGACCTTGTCCTGCTCCACGAGGCGCCTGGCGGCGTTAACCATGTCCTCCTGCCTTGTGCGGCAGTCGTACATTACAATCTCCACTGGCCTCCCGAGAATTCCGCCCGCCGCGTTGATCTCCTCCGCGGCGATTTTCACCGACTCCACCTCGGCCACGCCGTAGGCGGCGAAGTCGCCCGTCACGGTGGCAATTTCGCCAACCTTGATGGGGTCCGCTCCAAAAGCGGGGACTGCAAGAAGACAGATAAGAAATACCAACGCCGACGCCTTGCCTATGCTGCCCAAACCTTTCATTCTTCCAACCTCCTCTTGGTGTGTGGTTCTGAAACGAAAAGTAAAGCTGCCTATGAAAAAAGATCCCGCAGGGCGCAAAGCACCTACATAATTATACTACAATCCCTGTTTTTTCACATTCTTCCGTTCTCTGCCGCAACAAGTCACTCGTCGAGGTAGGAATCGAAGTAGCCCGAGATATGGACCACCGGCGTGCCCTTGTCCCCCGAGCCGGAGGTGAGGTCGCACAGGGAGCCGATGAGGTCCGACAGTCTCCTGGGGGTGGTTCCCAGGGCGGAGTCGCTGAAGAGCTCCATCCCCTCCTTGGAGCGGATGGCGTCCCTCACCGCTTCCTCCGGGGTCTTGTCCCCGGCGTTGTCGGCAATGTACTTGAGCTTGATCTCCCTCGGCATCCCCTCAAGCCCCTCGGTATAGCCGGGGGAGACCACGGGGTCCGCCAGCTCCCAGATACCGCAGACCGGGTCCTTGAAGGCGCCGTCGCCGTAGACAAGAACCTCCATTTTTTTGCCCGTCTTTTTCAGCAGCTCCTCCTGGAGGCGCCTGGCGAACAGGGCGCTGTCCCTGGGGAACAGCTTGATCATGCCCTCGCTTGTGTAGTTGGACCCAAGCAGGCCGAACTCCGGGTTGTACCCGCCCCCGCCGCAGGGCTCGTTGCAGAACTGCTCCAGGGTGAAGACGCGGGCTCCGGCCCCCTCCAGGATCTCCCTGTAGATGAACCGCTCGTGAACTGCGCCGATTATTACGTTGGGTGAGAACTCCAGGGCGGCCAGGGGGTTGTTGGCGAAGTGAATCTCCACCCTGCCGGGGGCCATGTCCCTGTAGTAGCGGACGTAGTCCACGCCGGTGAAGGGGTGGATGTAACGGCCGAAGACCTCTTCGTACTCCCGCTCGCTGAAAAGATCCCCCTTGAGCATTCCGCTGCGGAGGAAGAACTGCCGCTGCTCCACCACAAGGTTGCCCACTTCGTCGGCGGGGTAGGAGAGGATCACGTGGACCTTCCCCCGGACGCCCCTGACGATGGCTTTTAAAATTTGGCCGAAGCGGTTGCGGCTGAGGATGGGAAACAGCAGGGCCACGTCGCCTTCCGGAACCTTCCTCTCCACGTCCCCGGCAATAGCGTCCAGGGTGGCGAAGTTGCCCTGGGCCCTGGCGATGAGGGATTCCGTTACGCCCACTATGTCCCTGTCCCTGAACTCGAAGGGACCTGCGGGCGAGCGCGAGGCCTTGATAAGCTGGGACGAGATTATTTCCACCAGGTCGTCCCCCCGGGAGATAACGGGGAGACGTATCCCGCGGGATACAGCGCCGGTATAGCGCATGAAACTTCATTCCTTCCAAAAGGGGATCGGCGGATGAGCGCAATAATTCACGAACCCCCGCCGACCGTATTGTATCATTTTTCGCACCCCCCGGCAAAATAACGGGTCACCCCCCTTCCATTCCGGGCCGTTGTCTACCTCAGGGAGAAGACCAGTTCAGCGCCTCCCGAGCTTCGCGGCATTATATTCTCCGCCCTGGCCGTCAGGGTTCCCTTCACTTCTTTTCTCCAGGCCAGGCATATCCCGTCCATCAGGTCCGTTTCCGCCGTCCCTATCGTCCTCGGACCCAGGGACCGTCCGAACCCCCGGGAGGATATCTCAAGAGTGAATACCAGACCCGGAGGAAGAGGCTCGTCGACCCTGGCGGTCAGCCTTCTGTGCCGGCCTCCGGTTGCGGTCAGGGTAAGCGTGAAAGGCCGCCGCACCGGTTCAAGGCCGATAGGTACTGTCACGGACAGAAAACCGCCCTTCAACTGAACCCCGTTTGCCTCGGGAATTACTATCTCCAGCGGCACGGAGGCGGAATCGGCGCCGTAGAGGATGAGGGCTCCCCCAGCCCCAAGGATCAGGAGAGCTGCGGATATACAGAGGACCGGCCTGGACCGTTTGCTTAAAAAACTCATGATCCTCCCCCCTTTCCTACTTCCGGCCCCCTGCCGGGGCCTGCGAAATTTTTCCGCTGTCGATGAACCGGATGGCGCGCTTTTTGGGAATTATCCTGTTGACAAACTCCTTCTCATCTCCCGGGGCCAGTTCGATGGTTCCGGTCTCGGTCTCGAACATGTATCCGGCGGTGAGGCCCGAATAGTAAAATTTCAGGATCCAGACCCCGGGGCGGAGATTTTCAAAGACAAACTCCCCTCTTTCGTCAGTGGATCTCCGGGCTACCTCGTCCTCCCTGGACAATTCCACCAGAACCCTGGCGGCCGGGCCCTTCCGCTCCTCGGCCCCCATGCCGGGCGCAAGCACGAAGCCCTCGCCCTTCTCAGCCCCCTCGGAGCCGGTCATAATCACCCTGCCTCTGAAGACTGCGCCCTTTACAATTCCGATGTCCATCTCCACCGGGTCCCCTCCTCCGATGATCTCCAGGGTAATGGGGTATTTTTTGTCGGTGGTGTACCCGTACCCGATGGACTTGGGGTCAATATATATCCTATGGGGCCCCGGCGGCAGGGCGGGGAAGACAAACCTTCCGTCAGAGCCTGTGGCCACAGCCTCCGGTCCGACCCGCACTATAATATTCTCAAGGCCCGCTCCTCCGGGGATCGTGCCGTCGTAAACCCTGCCCCGAAGGATTCCCACATTTTTCTTTTTAACGGTTTTTATGCCCACCGGAATGGAGTAGGTGAGCCTGTATTCGGTTTCATCATCGCTTTTAGATACCTCCAGGGTGATTACCTGCCCCTCGGTGAGGTTGCACGCGGCAATTATATCCAGCTGGTCCGACTCGGTCCGCCCGCTCGATCCTATTCCTGACCGGGAGTAAGCCACGTTCAGGGTCCACTGGGGGGAGATGCGCCAGAATACCGACCCTCCGAAGCTGCTGGAACCCCTGAGGAGGTAGCTGTCCTGAAGCACGTCGTTGTCGCCGAAGTTGTAATAGACGCTGAGGGCCAGATTTGGGTTCGGCGCGTAACTCACGAGTATGGCAGCGTTCCAGGCAGTAACCGACTCCCCGGTCAGATAGTCTTTCTGGTCGCTGAAGCGCGGCTCCACCGACCAGCTGAACTGGC
>JAAYQT010000251.1 GCA_012519165.1 Synergistaceae bacterium | reverse complement strand
TGCTCTGCATCAGCTGGGCGACCATGTCCTTGTTAAGCTCCGCAACCTGCTTCATGACTGAGTACTGGACGGCAAGCTGCACATCCTGACTCTCCAAATTCCGGGATAGGGCGGAAATTCCTTCCATGCCGCATCACCTCGCATTTTCTCTATGCCGGCAATTATACCACAATCGGGCCCCCGGAGTAAAAAAAGGGGTATAATTCATGAAGGTTGAAAATTATCGGGGGAGGCTGGGCTGTCTTGCACTATTTTATCTACGCTTTTTTTCTTACTGTCTGGGGTTGGGTTCTTTCCGGCGCCTATATAAGGTTCGTGTTCCCGGTAATAAACTCGGCTTACGACTTCGCTGCCGGCCTGGAAGAAGTGGGCGGGTTCTACTACCGCTATCTGTCCCTGTCCATAAAAATTGTCCTCGCAGCTGCCCAGACCTACGTTCTGGGAATATGGTCCGCCTACTGCGTGCTGCGTACAATTAACTTTCTGCAGGAGCCCGGCACAAACGGATGGCTTTACTACATTTCAGCCTTCGTGATTTGCGAAGGCATTTTGGGGATAGTAGCCAAGCGGGAGGACTACAGAGGGCTGCTTTCGATTGTGCACTCGGCCATGGCCATGGGCTTTTTCGTGATGTTCGCCCTCAATCCCGCATTTTTGGCCTCCGTCTACCCCTGGTTCCCGCCCCTTATGAAAATAACTATCGGATAGACGGACGGCGCAGGTCCCCGCGGAGCGGGCGGCCTTGCAATTATGCCTTCTTTGTCTATAATTTTGAGGCGCCCATCGGGACTTTGTCTGCGTCCATGCCGGTAAAGTTCTTTGGCAGTGTAAATAATTTCAATATAAACGGGAGGAATTTTAGTATGAAAAGAACTGTTGCTCTACTTTCGGCGGTATTTTTTGTCCTCGTCCTGGCGTCCGGTCCGGCGGCAGCGGCCATGGACATCAAGATGGCCCACGTGGTGAACGAGAACGACGCTTTCCACATTTGCGCCCTCAAGTTCAAAGAGCTTGTGGAGCAGGGAAGCGGCGGCGAACTCACAGTGACCATCTATCCCAACGCCAAGCTCGGCGACGAGAGAAACCTGCTTGAGAGCATGCGCATGGGCGTGGTGGACTCCGCCATTGTCACCGGCGGCCCCGTAATGAACTTCATGCCCAAGTTCGGCGTGTTCGACCTGCCCTTCCTGTTCTCGACCCCGGAGCAGGCCTATAAAGTCCTGGACGGCGAGATAGGCAAAAAGATGCTGGACGATATGTACGCCATAGGGTGGAAAGGCCTTGCCTACGGCGAGAGGGGCTTCCGCAACCTTACCAACAGCAAGCGCCCGGTAAACACTCCCGAGGACATGAAGGGGCTGAAGATCCGCCTTATGCAGAACCCCGTCTACGTGGACTCCTTCAAAGCCCTGGGCGCCAACGCCGTCCCCATGGCGTGGACCGAGGCCCTTACCGCCCTTCAGCAGGGCACCATCGACGGCCAGGAGAACCCCCTCAACGTCATAGTCTCCTTCAACCTTTTCGAGTCCCAGAAGCACCTGGCCCTCACCAGGCACGCCTACGCTCCCAACGTAATTATGATGAGCAAGATCACCTGGGAGAAGCTTTCCCCCGAACACCAGAAGCTCGTTCAGGAATCGGCGCAGGCGGCAGCGGAGCACAACAGGGCCTACGACAACGAGAAAGAAGCCGAGTGGCTCCAGTTCCTTAAGGACAAGGGCATGGAGGTCACCGAGCCTGACACCGCCCTTCTCAGGGAAGCGGCAAAACCTGTTTACGAGAAGTACGAGGCCGAATTCGGAAAAGACCTTATCGAAGCCATTCTTTCGGTGGAGTAGGCGCCGGCCTGATGGAACAAAAACAATGCGATGAAAGAGGCGGGACGGCGCGCCCGCCTCTTTTAATCCTGTTAAGCGACTATGTAAATAAAATCAGCGAGGCCGTCCTCTTCGCCATGATAATGATAATGATTGTTGTTACCACCCTCCAGGTGATCTGCCGCATGTTTTTCGACGCTCTTATATGGTCCGAGGAGCTTACCACCTACCTTCTGGTGGCGTCGTCCCTGCTCGGGGCCGCAGTGGGCTTTAAAAGAGGGGCTCACATTGCCGTAACCTTTGCGGTAAACAAGCTTCCCGGTCTTGCCAGGAAGGCGGTCTCCATATTTGTCCAGCTTGTGGGAGTGGCCTTCTTTGCGGTGGTGGCCTATTACGGCGCGGTCCTTATGAAGAGCGAGGCCATGCAGACTACTCCGGCCATGGGTATTTCCATGACCTGGATCTACAGCATGTACCCCGTTATCGGCGGAATAATCCTGCTTCACCTGCTGGCGGGATTCAGCGATATTTTAGGGAGGCGGTAACCGTGGGACTTGTGCTGGCAGGAGGTTTTTTAGTTTTCATGCTCCTCGGCGTCCCCGTAGGACTCGCCATCGGCGCCGCAGGACTGCTTGTGGTTGTTTTAAGCGGGTTTCCCCTGGCCATGATCCCCCAAACCATGTTCTCGGGCAACGAATCCTTCGCTCTGGTGGCCGTGCCTTTCTTTGTGCTCGCAGGCGACATACTTGCCCGGGGAGGCATCTCCGAGCGGATAGTGGCCTTTGCCGAGGCCACCCTGGGGAGGTTCCGCGGGGGTCTCTCCATTGTCTCCACCACCGCCTCCATGTTCATTGCGGCAATCTCCGGCTCGGGGGCGGCTACCACTGCCGCCGTAGGCTCCGCCCTTCTTCCCCAGCTTAAGAAGAAGGGGTACGACGTGGACTTTTCAGCGGCCCTCATCGCCGCGTCGGGGACCATCGGCGTGGTCATCCCCCCCAGCGTCCCCATGGTGCTGTACGCCGTAATTGCGGGAGTATCGGTGGCAAAGCTTTTCATGGGCGGCTTTATCCCCGGCATCCTCATGGGCCTCGGGCTCATAGCCTACTCCATGTATATTGCCGCAAAGCGGGGATATCCGGCGGCGGAGGCCACCACCGGGAGGCAGAAGTGGAAGCTGTTCACCGATGCGTCCTGGGGGCTTATGACCCCCGTAATAATTCTCGGCGGCATCTTCTCGGGCTTTTTCACCCCTTCCGAGGCGGCGGCCATCGCCGTGGACTACTCCCTGCTGGTAGCCTTCTTCGTTTACAAGACCATGAATTTTAAAAAACTTTACAATCTGGTAGTGGGGGCGGGGGTCACCTCGGCGCTCATTATGTTTATTATTGCCACCTCCAAGCTCTTCGGGTGGGGGCTGGCTTTCTACGAGATTCCCGAGGCGGTGGCAAGGACGCTGCTTGCCCTTGCGGGAGGCAATACGGCCCTTATCTACCTTATGATCATCGTCATTGTTCTCCTTGCGGGGATGTTTATGGAGACGGCGTCTGCCCTGATAATCCTTACCCCCATCTTCATACCCACAGTTATGCAGGTAGGCGGAAATCTGATTCACTTCGGGGTGCTCCTGGCGGTGGGGCTAGCCATAGGCATGGCCACGCCTCCGGTAGCAATTGACATCTACGTGGCAAGCGCAATTACGGGCCTGCCCATGGAGCAGATCAGCAAGCCCATAATCCCCATGGTACTGGTTCTTATTGCGGTTCTGCTGCTCGTGACCTACGTACCGTCCATAATCCTCTCCCTGCCCCTGCTTGTCTGGGGGCCCGGGGGAATTTAAAAAAAGCTTAAAAGGAGGTTATTTGCCATGAGAAGCGACAGAGCAAAGTCAGGCCCTGAGAGAGCCCCCCACAGATCTCTGCTGAAGGCCTCGGGATATGCCGACTGGGAGATAAACCGTCCCTGGGTGGGAGTGGTTAACCCCTATAACGCAATTATCCCCGGCCATGTCCACCTGAACAGAATAACCGAGGGAGTAAAGTCGGCCGTATATGCCTTTGGAGGGT
>JAAYQT010000250.1 GCA_012519165.1 Synergistaceae bacterium | reverse complement strand
CCCCCCTTCCCGGCCAACTCGGGCCTCTGGGGCCTTCCCACCAACATCAACAACGTGGAGACCTGGGCCAACGTTGCGCCCATAATCAGGAACGGGGCCGAATGGTACTCCTCCATGGGCACGGAAAAATCCAAGGGCACCAAGGTCTTCGCCCTCACGGGCAAGGTCAAGCACACGGGCCTCGTGGAAGTTCCCATGGGAATCACCCTGAGGGAGATAATCTTCGACATAGGGGGCGGCATCCTGGGTGACAAGAAGTTCAAGGCGGTCCAGATCGGGGGCCCGAGCGGCGGCTGTCTGACTGAGGAACACCTTGACACTCCCGTGAGCTACGAGAGCTTAACGTCGCTGGGGGCCATCATGGGCTCCGGCGGCCTCGTGGTCATGGACGAGGAGACCTGTATGGTGGACGTGGCCAGGTTTTTCCTGTCCTTCGTCCAGAAGGAGTCCTGCGGGAAGTGCCCCTTCTGCCGCATAGGAACCAAGAGGATGCTCGAAATCCTTGAAAAAATCATTGAGGGCAGGGGCGAGATGGAGGACCTGGACATTCTGGGCGAACTTGCCCTCCAGGTAAAGGAGGGCTCCCTCTGCGGCCTGGGTCAGACTGCGCCGAACCCGGTGCTCACCACCCTGCGGTATTTCAGGCACGAGTACGAGGCCCACATCCGGGACAAAAAATGCCCCGCCAAGGTCTGCACCAACCTTATAAGCTACGTCATCGACCCCACGGCGTGCATAGGCTGCACCCGGTGCGCCAGGGTCTGCCCCGTCTCCTGTATCTCGGGAGAGCTTAAAAAGCCCCATCTCATTGACGACGAAAAGTGCATCCGCTGCGGCGAGTGCAAACAGGTCTGCCCCGTGGGCGCGATTTCGGTGGAATAACTTTACTCGGAGGATTTCACAGGCCATGAAAAAAAATATTGAGGTCACGCTCAACGGCAAAACCGTGTACGGGTACAGGGGGCAGAAGATCCTCGACCTGTGCGCGGAATGCGGCGTTGAAGTTCCTACTCTCTGCTACGACCCCCATTTGAGCATTCACGGAGGCTGCTCCGTCTGTCTGGTGGAGGTGGAGGGAGCAAGGACTCTCCTCCGGGCTTGCGCCAACGAGATAGCCCCGGGGATGGTAATAAAAACCGACAGCAAACGGGCCGCCGGCGCAAGACGCACCGCCCTTGAACTGCTGCTGTCGGACCACGTGGGCGACTGCCGCCCTCCCTGCACCCTGGCGTGTCCTGCCGAGGGCAACGTCCAGGGGTACGTCAACCTGGCGGCCCAGGGGAAGTACGGCGAATCCCTGGACGCCCTTCACCACCACGTCACTCTGCCTTCCTGCATCGGCAGGGTCTGCCCCGCCCCCTGCGAAAAGGTCTGCCGCAGGCGGTTCGTGGACGAGGCCCCCGTCTCCATAAGGGAGATAAAACGCTTTGTGGGCGACTGGGGGATTAATAACGACCACATGGGCTTCATCCCCGAGATCACGGATAACGGCAAGCGTATTGCCATCGTGGGAGGGGGCCCGGCGGGGGTATCAGCCGCCTACTACCTGCGGCTTAAGGGCTACCGGCCCGTAATATTTGAAAAGGAGGCCCTCCTCGGGGGCATGATGCGCTACGGAATCCCCGACTACAGGCTGCCCCAGGCCATCCTCCAAAAAGAGATCGACTGGCTGCTGGCCCACGGAGTGGAGGTCCGCACCGGCACGGCCCTGGGAAGGGACGTCACCCTGGACGAGCTGCGCCAGAATTTCGACGGGGTTATCCTGGCCATGGGCTGCTGGAAGTCCTCCCCCCTGAGGGTGGGGGGCGAGGACCTGGACGGGGTGCTGGGCGGGATTAACTTCCTCTACGATGTAAAGACCAACCCTAACGTAAAAATCGGCAGACGGGTGGTAGTGGTAGGCGGCGGAAACACGGCCATGGACGCATGCCGCTCGGCCCGGCGCCTTGGTGCAGAGGAAGTCTCGGTCCTCTACCGCAGGAGCCGGGAAGAGATGCCCGCCGACGACATTGAAATTGTGGAGGCCACCGAGGAAGGCGTGAACTTCATCTTCCTGGCCGCGCCCGTGTCTATTGAGGGCGACGGCAGGGTGGAGAGGGTTATCTGCGAGCGGATGGAGCTCGGCGAGCCCGACGCATCGGGGCGCCGCAGCCCCGTGCCCACGGGGGAGACCTTTGTCATCGAGGCGGATACTGTAATTGCCGCAGTGGGCCAGGCCATAGATTTTACCGACGTTCCCGAAGTACTTCACGACGGCCGAAGGATGATCGTCGGCCGCGACTACGACACCCCCCTGCCGGGCGTATTTGTCTGCGGGGACCAGCAAACGGGGCCCAAGATTGCCATCGAGGCCATAGGCAACGGCCACTGGGCCGCCGAATCCATGGACCACTACCTGACTGAGGGGACGCCAAAGAAACCCTTCGTCTACGACGTAGTTAGGGACGACCTTGGGCCCGCGGACTTCGCCCACGTGGAAAAGAGGGTCCAGGAGCAGGTAGCCCATGTAAGCGGCGCGGACAGGCTGGCCATTAAGTTTGACGAGTACAGCCCCGGCCTTACCGAGGAGCAGACCCTGAGGGACGCCTCCCGGTGCATGGAGTGCGGCTGCGAGGACGTGTTCGAGTGCAAGCTGCGGCGTTACGCCATTGACCACGAGGTGAAGCCTGAGCGGGTGGCCGGGGAGCATATCTCCAAGGTGGAGGAGGCCAACAGGTACTACGTAAGAAACATGGACAAGTGCATCCTCTGCGCAAGGTGCGTCCGGGCGTGCGACGAAATCTCGGGCTTCCACGCCATCGACTTTGCAAAACGGGGCTTTGAAAGCGTTATGACCCCCCACTTCTACCGGACCATGGAGGAGTCGGACTGCACCTTCTGCGGCCTGTGCACCCAGGTCTGCCCCGTGGGGGCTTTAATTGAAAAGAGAGTTGAACGGCGGCCCCACCTGGAAGAGCCGGAGATCGTAAAGACCACGTGCCAGCTCTGCTCCGTAGGGTGCGAGCTTGACCTCAACCTGGACCGGGGCAGGTCCCGGATAACGCGCATCAACACTGACCTGGAAAACCCGGTGGCCCCTGCGTTCGGCTCCTGCTGCTTCAAGGGCAGGTACCTGTTTAAGGACGTAGAGACGGCCGGGAATTTTGCCCCTGCGGCAGCGGGCGCCCCCGTCTCCTTTGAAGAGGCTGCGGAGACGCTGGACAAAATTGCGGCCCGGGAGGGGGCTGTCTACGTTGCGGGACCTTCCCTCACCTTGCAGGAGGCAAGGGCTTTGGCGGAATACGCCGCCTTGAGGACGCCCGGCGCGGTTATTGCCGCAGTGGAAGGGGCGGAGTTCATTACCCTTATGGCGGAGGCTGCAAAGAGGACGGAGCTTCGGCAGGCCTCCTACGCCGACCTAAACTCCGCGGACGTATACCTCCTGGCTGAGACCGACACGGACGAGGACCAGCCTGTGCTTACGTCCTGGATAAGGCGGGCCGTGCGGCACAGGGGGGCGTCAGTGGTCAGGGTCGGAGGCGCGGAGGGCATACTGGACAAGGGGAATTCAATAAACCTTTCGCCCCTGCCGGGGAGCGGCGAAAAGGCCCTTAAAGCCCTGGCCGAAGCGGTGACCGCCTTAAAGAAAACAGGAGAGGCCGACTTCAAGGGCTTGGCGGAAAAGACGGGGTGCGATGTCGAAGACCTTGAAAAGGCCGCCCGGATTCTGGCCGGGGCAAAACGCCCCGTAGCCCTGATTGGGGCGGGCGCCCCTGCGGAGGCCTCGCTGGACGCCGCCGCAGCCCTTGAGGGGGGCAGGTACATGCTCCTCTTCAAAGGGGCGGGGACCAGGGGGCTTATCTCCATATTGCCCTCCATCAAATCGATTGCCGCAGGCAAGGAGACTTTGGCTAAGGGCGAGGCCCCCGGGGTAATCTTTGCGGGTATCACCCCGGAAGAGGCGGGCTTCACTGCGTCTAACCTGGAGGGAGTGGAGTACGCAGTTCTGACGGACCTCCCATCCCCGCTGTCGGAGGCGGCCCATGTGCTGGTACCCCTTCTGCCGTGGACTGAAAAAGAGGGGACGGTAGTCAACCTTGAGGGAAGGGAGCTCAGGATAAACAGGGGCCCCCTGACGAAAAAGACGGGGCGGAGCATTTGCGCCGTTCTGGCATCTGCCGCCCTGCCCCACGGCGGGAGGATACCCTCCAACCCTGCCGCCCGCTAAAAATCTAAGCAAATATTCTAAAATTCTTAATTACAGGGCGACTTATGTCGCCCTGTAAATTTTTGTTTATTTTTCTTTTAGGTATTGACATTTGGATTATGAACCATTAAACTATCTGAAAACTTTACCGGGAGGCTTAAAAATGAAAAAACAAGTTCTTGCCTTTATGGTTGCGGTTATGGTTCTGAGCGCAGGCGCAGCTTTTGCGGCCCCTGAGGGGGAGCCGGTCAAAATAGGCTACCTGGCTACCCTTACCGGCGACGGCTCCACCTGGGGCCAGCATGAGAGAGACGCAGCCCAACTTGCAATTAAAGAACTCAACGACGCCGGCGGAGTTTTGGGCAGACCCCTGGAGCTCATCTGCTACGACGTTAGGGGCAGGCAGGAGGACGCCATCCAGGCGGCCCGGCGGCTTGTCCACGAGGACAAGGTGGTTGCAATAGGCGGTACCAACTACAGCGGCCTAAACATAGCCACAGCATCGGTGGTAAACCCGGGGAAAGTTCCCCAAATAGGCACAGCCGCCACCAACCCCGCAGTCACGGTTGACCCAAAGACGGGCGAGGTACGGCCCTTCTCCTTCAGGATCAGCTATACCGACCCCTACCAGGGCAAGGTCATGGCCGACTACTTCGTCAACCGCCTCGGGGTTAAAAAGGCCGCCATCATCAAGGACGTGGGCAGCGACTACTCCGAGGGGCTCACCGAGTTTTTCAACGCCCGCTTCGAGGAGCTTGGCGGGGAGCTTACGGGAGAGTGGGGTTTCCGGTCGGGCGACGTGGACTTCAGGGCCCAGCTCACCGAAATGAAGGCCTCCGGCGCCGAGGCGGTGGCCCTTCCCCTGCTCTACAAGGAGATGGCCCTCATTATGAAGCAGGCCGCCGAGCTTGACTGGAAGCCCCTGTACATCGGCGGCGACGGCTTCAGCCCCAACATGCTGGAGATAGCCGGGGACGCCATGGAGGGAAGCTACTGGGTCTACAGCATGGACCTCAACAACCCCCAGCTGATACTGTTGCTCTCCAGGTTTGAGAAAGAGTACGGAAGGCCCGCCACCGAGCCCTCAAACGTTGCCAACGCCTACGACCTCATAGTCTGGGTTGCGGAGGCCATTAAAAAGGCGGGGAGCGACGACCCGGTGGCAATTAAGGACGCCATGGAGAACATCAAGAATCTGCGGCTGGTCCACTTTAACCTCACTGTGGACAAGGCCACCCATAACCCGCTGAACAAGCCCGCAGCCATGATGATCTGGAAGGACCGGAAGTTCCAGTTCCTGGAGATGTGGGCGCCCCAGGACAATTTTTAAGGTTTAGGCGAAGCCGGGCCGGGGTTATCCCCGGCCCTTTTTTTAATCCTGCCTGGAAGCGGCAAGGCCCTCGTTCTTCAAGCGAACCAGGATGGAACTCCGCTCCTCCTCCCTCTCCACTGGGAAGTCCTCCCGGAAGTGGACCCCCCTGCTCTCCTCCCTGAGCAACGCCGCCCTTGCCACCGCCTCCGCCGCAAGGACCATTCCCTTCATCTCCAGAGCGTGGAGGAGCTCCATGGGGGAATCAGCTCTGAAGGACCGATTCTCCGCCTTCCACTCATTCAGAGACTCTAAACACCGCCTTATACCCTCGCCGCTCCGGCAGGGCCCCAGCCCTTCCTGTACGACGGCCCTGAGTTTTTTTGCGGCTTCCCCCGGCGAGGCCTTGCCCCTGAACAAGGGTCCTTCCGTCCTTTCCGGTTCTCCCGCCGTCCCGGGCCCCTCCTCTGCCGCCGCTTTGCCGGCAATCATCCCAAAGACTACAATATTAGTGAGAGCGTTGCCCCCCATCCGGCTGGCCCCGTCCACCCCCGCCGTTACCTCGCCGCAGGCGTAAAGGCCGGGGAGGCCGGTCCGTCCAAAGCCATCGATGGGTACGCCACCCGTAAAATAGTGCTGAATGGGGGAGACCTCCGCGGGCTCCGCCCGCCGCTCCGGGGGCAGATCCACCATAAGGGACACCCTGATGTCCGACAGCTTCAGCATATCATCCGTAAGTTTTTCCAGGTGCAAAAAAGCCTTCTCCCCCTCTTTTTCGTGTCGGGCCATAAAAGAGGCGCACCTGTCCCTGGCAAAGTAGTTTGCTTCCCGCCCCGAGGAAAGCCCCCAGGAGAGAATGGCCTCTTTCAGAAACTCCCGCCCCCTGCCATCTGTTAAGGGGATGTAGTCAATTGCCGTAAGGCCCACCATCCACACGGGGAAGGCAGGGT
>JAAYQT010000249.1 GCA_012519165.1 Synergistaceae bacterium | reverse complement strand
CGACCGGCCCGTAGCAGACCTCTACAAAATTGACGAGGCCATTGAACTGCTGACCGGGGCCGAGCGCCCCGTCATAGTCTGCGGCCAGGGCGCAGTGGTTGCGGAGGCGGGGCCCGAGGTAAGGGCCGTGGCCGAAGCCCTGTCCATCCCCGTGGGAACCACCATGACAGGCAAGGGCGCCATCCCCGAGACTCACCCCCTTTCAATAAGGGTGGTGGGCGCGCGGGGCGGCACCAGCTACTCCAACCGCTTTCTGCAGGAGGCGGACCTGGTGTTTTTCGTGGGCTCCAACACGGACTCCGCAGGCACCGACGGCCGTAAACTGCCCTCCGCCCTCGACCAGCCCAAAATTATCCAGCTGGACGTCAGCAGACAGGAGACCGGCAACAACTACAGGGCCGACGTACCCCTGGTGGGGGACGCAAAAGCCACTCTTTCCGCAATGGCCCGCCGGATAAAGGAGAGGGGCTGCAAGGGCTCCGCAGTAAACGGCGGGGAGGTTGCCGGGGCCATGGCGGCCCTGGACGAGTCCGTCCATGCGGCGGCGTCCTCCGATGAATTCCCCGTCCACCCCATAAGGTTCGTCAAGGCGCTGGAGGCCCGCATCCCCGAAAAAAACATGGTGATGGTGGAACCCAGCACGGGCAGTATTTTCTCCGCCGCCTACCTTGTACAGAAACACGAGGGGCGGATGTTCCTCTCGGGCTACTCCATGGGCGCCCTGGGGTACTCCCTGCCCGCCGCCGTAGGGGCTGCGGTGGCCAGGCCCGACCACACCATAGTCTCCCTTGGCGGGGACGGAAGCTTCTACTTCAACTGCGGCGAGCTTGAGACCTACAGCCGCCTTGGCCTGGACATCAAGTACGTCCTGTTTAACAACAACGTGTTCGGGTGGATCAGGGGCGAGATAGAGCACGTTTACAACGCCAATCCCTTCGCCACCGACTTCAGGCAGATAGACTACTGCAAGGTGGCCGAGGGCTTCGGAATCCGGGCCTTCAGGGTAACCGAACCCGGGCAGGTGGAGCAGGTCCTTGAGAAAGCCTTTTCGTACCGCGGACCGGCTTTCATCGAGATGCCTGTAAAGTCCCAGGACGCCCTTGTTCCGCCCATCCCCAGGTGGATTCCCAATGCTAAAAAGAAGGGTTTGCCTTATCACTACTAGGAATAGTTGCAACAATAAAAATTCAGGGAGGGAAAAGTAATGAAAAGGAAGTTGGTTTTTGCACTTGTTCTTGCGGCGCTCCTGGTTTCCATAGTACCCGGCATATCGGCGGCCTCTGACGAGGAGCTGAAGATCGGGTCGAACAAAGTGGGCAGCACGTGGTACGTCCAGGCTGCGGTTATTGCCGACGTGGTGAGGAAAGCCTACCCCGAGCTGAAGATTGACGCCTCCCCCATCGCGGGCGGCATCGGCAACATCAAGCTCATGGGCCAGGGAAAGATGAACATCGCCATGACCATGGGCAACAACATCAAGTGGGCCTACGAGGGCACAAGTCTTTTCGCCGACGGCCCCGTGAAGAACATCAGGGCCCTTATCGGCGGCCTTGACCAGTTCTACGTGGGAATAGCCGCCCGCAGCGGAAGCGGAATCAAGTCCGTGGAGGAGATTGGCAAGAACAAGGTGAAGATAGGCCTTATGACCGTGCAGCGCGGCACCACCGGCGAGGCCTCCGCAGACCAGGTGCTTGAGGCCTGCGGCTTCACCTACGACGACGTCAAGGCATGGGGCGGATCCGTTGACCACACCGACTTCGAGGCCATTGCCAACGCCATAAGGGACGGCCGGTGCGACCTCTTCATCCAGTCCCTCTCCCAGGGCCACCCCACCTTCACCGAGCTGGCCGTGACCGGAAAAATTGATCTTCTGGGCATGGATGAGAAGTCTGTCGAGTTCCTCAGGGACAAGTACGGCTACACCCTTTCAATCCTCCCCGCCGGAAGCTTTAAGGGCCAGGACGAAGACCTGCTGCTGCCCGGCTACCGGTCCTGCCTAACGGTGACTGACAGGATGGACGACGAGACGGCCTACAAGATCACCAAGGCGGTTTATGAAAATAAGGAGGCCCTCGTTCAGGGCCACGTTGCCTTCTCGGCCTTCAACCCCGAAAAGGACGCCTGCGACCCCGTCAACCTGGGCGGTATCCCCCTTCACCCCGGCGCAATCAAGTTCTACCAGGAGATCGGACTGCTGAAGTAAGGCCGGTTTACTGACCGAAGCGGCGGGCGGCCAGGAGCCGTCCGCCTTTTAACTGTAAAAGGGGGCATCAAACGCCTTGGAACAGACGATTAGAAACAGGCTCGTTTACGTTACCGCTTTACTGTGGGTGGCGGCGCAGATATACATCGCCTTCGCCCCGGTTCCCGGAATGATCATCCGTCCTCTTCACGTCTCTTTCTGTCTTATTCTGGTATTCCTTCTCTATCCCGCATTTAAGAATAAACCCCGGCTCAGCCTGGGCATTGACGCCGGCCCCGTGCTGGTAATAATTCTTTTCATGGTCTACTCCGTCTACTACGGAGACCGCATTGTCACCCGGCTCCCCTTTGTGGACGACCTTTTTGCCTCCGACTACTTTTTCAACTTTGTCCTGGTTGTTCTGCTCCTTGAAGCGGGGCGGCGGGTGCTGGGCTGGTCCATGACCATTGTGGCCCTCGTCTTCATGGCCTACAGCTTCTTCGGCGCTGATCTGCCGGGCATCCTCGCTCACCCCGTGGTCTCAGTGGCGGATTTTGTAGAAAACCAGACCATGACGTCCTCGGGCATCTACTCAAGCCCTATTGCCGCATCGTCGGACACTATCTTTTACTTTATGATCTTCGGCGCCTACCTGGCGGCGACACCGGCGGGGACCCTCTTTGTGGCCATGGCCAAGTACGCTACCCGCAAGGCCGTGGGGGGCGCCGGCAAGGCCTCCATCATAGCCTCCGGGCTGTTCGGCATGATAAGCGGCAGCGCGGCTGCCAACGTGGCCTCGGTGGGTACCATAGTGTACCCCATGATGGAAAAGGCCCGGTACAAACCCGTCTTCAGCGCCGCCCTGCTGGCGACTGCGGGAACCGGCGGCCAGCTCATCCCGCCTGTCATGGGGGCGTCGGCATTTATAATGGCCGACATGATCGGCGTCTCCTACTTTAAAATAGTGCTTTGCGCCATAATCCCCTCCATGCTGTACGTGGGCTCCCTCTTCTGGGAGGTTCACCTTGAGTCCTACAAACAGAAGATGAAGCCCGAAATCCTGGATAAAGACGAACTTCTGGCCTCCATAAAGCGGTATTTCCACCTTATTCTGCCCATTGTCATCCTTGTGGGTCTTATCGCGTGGGGCCGCTCCCTCATGTATTCAGCCCTCATGTCCACCCTTTCGCTCATAGTCCTGTGCCAGCTTAAAAAAGACACGAGGATCCCGGTGAAAGGCATTATTAAGATGGCGGTGGACGGCGCCAAAAGCAGCGTTAT
>JAAYQT010000248.1 GCA_012519165.1 Synergistaceae bacterium | reverse complement strand
GGCCCTTACAGTGTATGATATGTGCAAGGGGATCTCCAAAAATATGACCATAGAAGGCATAAGGCTCTTGAACAAAAGAGGCGGAAAGAGCGGAAACTATGACGCCCTGGAGGAAGGGCAGGAATGAGGATCATCGGAATAGTTGAAAAAACCGGAGACAGACTGCTCCGCCGGCGTCTTTGCTACGCCGGGCTTAATGCAGGCGGGAAGACATCTTTCAACGGCATGGAGAGAAAGCTATTCGCCCTGTCCCCCGGCGGTCTGGACTCCCTTCCCGGAAACTCTGCGGGCCTGATCATCTCTGAAAGCGAGCTCCCTGATGAATTTTTCCTCGCCGTCGGGGAAGTCCTTTTCAGGTCATGCGCCTCTTCTGCGGTTTTAAAAGAATTAAAAGTAATAAGGGGCGGCTTTGTTGCCCTTTCCGCCCGGGCGAGTCTCCTCCGGCCTGTTAAAAGCGCGGTCCTTACAGTAAGCGACAAGGGTGCGGCAGGGGAGCGGGAGGATACGTCGGGTCCGGCGCTGGCCGAGCGGCTTGAAGGGCTGGGCTGCGATGTGGAGGCATCGGCCCTTCTCCCCGACAACCGGCAGGAGATAGAGGGCCTTTTAAAGGACTGGAGCGATAACCGGGGTATGCACCTTATCCTGTGCACGGGAGGCACCGGATTTTCCCCCAGGGACGTTACCCCCGAAGCGGTAGAGGCGGTGGCTGAAAAGCTTGTTCCCGGCATAGGAGAGGCAATGCGCGCCGCCTCCCTTAAGATTACGCCCCGGGCGGTTTTGAGCCGGGCTAACGCCGCCATCAGGGGAGGGACTCTTATAATCTCACTCCCTGGAAGCGAGAAGGCGGCTCGCGAGTGCTTTGATTCAGTGTCCGGCGCGTTGAGGCACGGCATTGAAATCCTCAGGGGCTGGGACGGAGAGTGCGCCTCTTCCCCGGCGCATAAAGGGGGTAATTAAGCTGGAAAGGGATCTTCAGGGGGTAAAGAGCTGTGTTATTCTTACGGGCATGTCGGGGGCGGGAAAATCTACGGCCCTGAAGGTGCTTGAGGACCAGGGCATGTTTGCCGTTGACAACATCCCCCCGGCTCTGCTTTCCCAACTGATGATCATCCTTGAAAAACACCGAGCGGCAGTAGCTAACGGCGTTGCGGCAGTGGTGGACGTCAGGGGGGATAACCTGCTCGATGACTTCCCGGCGGCGGTGGCGGCCCTAAAAACCCAGGTGGAGAGGGTCAGCGTTTTCTTTCTGGACGCCTCCGACGAGGCCCTGCTCACCCGGTTTGAGGCCACCCGCAGGCGGCACCCCCTCCACGGCGAAGGGTCTTTTCTGGACGGAATTGCAAGGGAGAGGGACCGCCTTAAGCCCATCCTGGAGCTGTCTGACAGAGTTTTGGACACCACCGGGCTGACTCTCCCCGAGATAAGAAAAAAACTGGTGCATGCACTTAGCGATCCTTCTTCACAGGACTATATTATCTTCACCTCCTTTGGTTTTAAATACGGACCGCCCGCAGACTGCGACTTTATTTTCGACGTCCGCTTTTTGGCCAATCCCTTTTACGTGCCCGAACTAAAAAGTATGTCGGGAAGGGAACAGG
>JAAYQT010000247.1 GCA_012519165.1 Synergistaceae bacterium | reverse complement strand
TGAACACCACCACCATCTTCCTTGGATTATCGGTAGGGGCCACCATGAGCGCCGAATACTTCCTCACCGCCGCCACCCTCAAAATAGTCCTCCTTGGCCTTGTGGCCTTTGTCTTCAGCACTGCGGGGGGAGTAGTCTTCGGGCAGATCATGAAGACCATGAGCGGTGGGAAGAACAACCCCATGATAGGCTCCGCGGGGGTATCGGCGGTGCCCATGGCCGCCCGGGTGGTCCAGCGGGTATGCCAGCAGGAGAACCCCGGCAACTTCCTCCTCATGCACGCCATGGGCCCCAACGTGGCGGGAGTGATAGGCACCGCCGTGGCTGCAGGCGTTATGCTGTCCCTGCTTAGCTGATTAAAATTAATTAAGGCGGGGGATCTGCCGGATCCCCCGCCCTTCTTTATTTTTGACAGGAGAGGGTTTCGTGAGAGAGATACCTTCGGAACTAATAGCCCAGACGGTGGAGAGGCTGTTTTGGGAGGCAAACTACATTTTGCCCCCCGACATGATCTCCCTCCTCCGGAAGGGAGAAAAAGAAGAAACGAGCCCTGAAGCCCGGGCCGTGCTGGAGTCCATTCTGGAAAACGCGGCCCTTGCCGCCGAAGGGGAGTACCCCCTCTGCCAGGACTGCGGAATGGCCGCGGTGTTTGTGGACCTGGGACAGGAAATCCTTATCACGGGCGACAGCCTGGAAGCGGCGGCAACCGAGGGAGTTCGAAGAGCTTATGATAAGGGATATTTACGAAAATCAATCGTAGGAGAGCCTCTTTTTGAAAGGAAAAATACCGGTGATAATACCCCCGCCCTTCTGCGGGTGCGTATTGTACCGGGCGACAAAATAAAAATTACGGCGGCCCCCAAGGGGGCGGGCAGCGAAAATATGAGCGCCCTGACCATGCTTTCCCCCGCCGCCGGGGCGGGCGGCGTGGAGGAGTTCGTCGTGGATACGGTGCGGAAAGCAGGCCCCAACCCCTGCCCTCCCATAGTAGTTGGAGTGGGCGTGGGCAGCAACTTCGAGGGGGTGGCGGATCTGGCCAAGAGGGCCCTGCTTCGGCCGGAGGGAGAAATAAACCCTCATCCGCAATATTCCGCCCTGGAGGACCGCCTTCTTCATAGGATCAACGGTCTGGGGATTGGTGCGGCAGGGTACGGGGGGACCGTTACGGCGCTTGGGGTTAAAGTTGAATGGGCGCCCACTCATATTGCATCCCTGCCCGTTGCGGTAAGTATTTGCTGCCATGCCAACCGGCATAGCGCCGCAGTTATTTAGGAGGGTGCAGGGTGGACAGAACTTTACGGCTTAAGGCGCCCTTTCTTGAGGGAGAGGCCTCGCGCCTTCGGATGGGAGACCGGGTTCTCCTTAGCGGCGTTATATATACAGCAAGGGATGCTGCCCATATGCGGATGCAGCGGGCCATAGAAGAGGGCGGACGGCCGGGAATCGACCTTAACGGCGCCGTGATTTTTTACGCAGGCCCAGCTCCCGCCCGGCCGGGGGCGATAATAGGGTCGGTGGGGCCTACCACAAGCTCAAGGATGGACCCCTACGCTCCTTCCCTCCTCGATCTGGGCGTAAAGGCCATGATCGGCAAGGGTTACAGGTCGGATCCCGTTGTTGACTCCATGAAGAAGAACGGAGCCGTCTACCTGGGTGTGGCAGGGGGAATTGCGGCCCTTCTGGCCCGCACAGTGCTTTCATCCCGGGTGGCGGACTATGAGGATCTGGGGCCCGAGGCTGTCAGGCGGCTTGAAATCTTTGAAATGCCTCTGGTTGTTCTTATTGACAGCCTCGGAAACAGCTTGTACAGGGAAGGCCCCGCAAAGTACGGAAGAGAGGATTAACCGCCTACTCGCCGGCCGCCTTTTTGGCTATGCCGGCCAGGGCTTTTCTCGTCCGCTCCTCCGCGTTACGCAGGTGGCGGTCCACCGCCTCTTCCACCTTGTCGGGGTTGTGCAGCCGAAGCGCCGTAATGATCTCGGCGTGGTCCCTGTTTACCTGCTCGATGACCTCTTCCCTGAAGGGGCCGTTTTCGGCGAAGTACCTTATCCTTCTGGCGTGGACGCTCAGGTTCGCCAGG
>JAAYQT010000246.1 GCA_012519165.1 Synergistaceae bacterium | reverse complement strand
TTTATCTCCCGGGCGACCACAGAGAACCCCTTTCCCTGTTCTCCGGCCTTGGCTGCTTCCACCGCAGCGTTCACTGCAAGAAGGTTAGACTGTTCCGCCAAGTCCTCCACCGTTTCTGCAATCTCGCCCACCTCCTGGCTCTGTTCGCTGAGCCTGATGATGGTCTCTGAGATAGAGTTCATCTGATCGCCGATATTTCCTACCGTCTCAAAGAGGGCGTCCGTGACGGATTTTCCCTGCTGGACCAGAAGCAGGCCCTGCTGGGAGTGCTCCGCCACCTCCCGGCTCTTTTTGGTAGTGATTTCAGCGGTAGTTCTCACTTCTTCCATAGTGGCAGTGGTATCTACAACGGCCACAGAGGTCTCCTCCGCCCCTGCCGCCACCTGGGACACGGAGGCGGAGATCTGGGCGGCGGCCGAGGTCAGTTTAGCGGTCACTTCGCCGATTCCCGCAATTTGAGCCCTGAGATCCGCCGACAGGTCGTTGACGGCGCCTGCAAGAATGCCCACCTCGTCCTTTCTGGAGATAAGGCTGAGGGGCGCCTCCGCAGAAAGGTCCCCTCCCCTGATACTGGCCAGAAGTTCCACGCCCGCAGCAAGAGGTTTTGTGATGCTTCCGGAGATTGTCAGGGTAAGCAGGATAGCCGCAAGGACCCCGGCGGCAAGGACCATTCCGTAAATTTTCGTCAGGCAGGACGCCGTATCCATGTTATCTTCAACGATGACCTCCGTCTCACTTTGAATGTTCTTCAGAAGGTCTTCCAGGGTAGCCCCCATAACGTCCGACACAGGAAGAATAACGGCCATAAGCTCCGAATACTCCTTGAACAACTCCCCTCTCCGCTCTTCCGATGAGGCTTCGTTAAGATTTTTCAGAATGCCGTCCAGTCGCCCCTGGTACCTCGTCCACACCTCAAACTGGCCCATTAGAATATCCAGAAGCTGCTGCCCTCTCTGGCTGTGCCGGCTGGAGGCGCTTACCGTTTCCCAGGCCGCATCCATCTCCTCCCTGGCTCTTACCCTGCGGTCAAGAATATAGCCCACATTGACGCCCTCGTAAAAACGCCCCTCGGAACGGAGCCCCTCAAGGCTCTCCGCCCTTATGAGCATCTCAAGGTAGTTGAGCCGGGAGAAGGCAAGCATGTCCGGGATCCTGGTCTGCCCCACGTAGCTGAAGTCAGTTAAAAGCCTGTTTATACCCGCCAGACCGGCGGCTCCCAGCAAAAAGGCAATGACCGTGACGGCCCCGAAACCCAGGGCAAGTTTTCTGCCTATCTTCAGATTACTCCATAACACTTGCGACTACCTCCCCAGAGATTTTTCAGGGTTCCTCATCGACGATCAGTCCCCTGTCCTTGAGAATTTTCTCTCCGTCCAGCACCGTAAGGTCCCCGCCGTATATGCCCGCCGCATAAAGGGAGGCTCCCCCGGCCGCCGCCGGCAGCGGCGGTTGCAGATCCTCCGCCCTGATAGCGGCTATGCCCTCAATTTCGTCTACCAGCAGCCCCGTTACTCCTTCGCCGTCGGTCATGATTAAGACGCCGGGCCGGGCCGGGCTGCCGCCCGGAATTTTAAAAACCGTTTTTAAATCCAAAACAGGAACTATCCTGCCCCTGAGATTTATCACTCCCGACAAAAAGGCGGGGGTGCAGGGCAGGGGTGTTATTTCCCCGGGGGGAAGGACCTCTTTAACGCAGGAGAACTCCAGGGCGTACCTCTGCCCCCCCAGGGCGAACACGACAACTCCTGCGCCCTCCCCGGCCTCTTCCGTGGAAG
>JAAYQT010000245.1 GCA_012519165.1 Synergistaceae bacterium | reverse complement strand
CCCCGCCGATTGAGGCCCTGAAGGAGGCGGGGGCGGCTATCACGGTTGCCCCGGCCAAAGCCGCCTGCGAGGACGGCGGAAGGGGCGACAGCAGGTCGTCTCCTATTTCGCAATAGAGGCGAAAATGGGGCGCTCCCTCCGCCTCAAAAATGAGATCGGGCCCTACGGGGACGCTTCCTTGCCCCGGCAGGTCGATTTCCGCCCGCTTAAGGGCGGAGGCCGGCCGGAAGGGTCCCGCCTGGGGGAGGGATTGAGCCGCAAAGCCCAAAATCCGCCCCCCGGACATAACCGCCGCGCAGTTGAACAGTCCGTCCCCCACCCTCAGGGGCGTTCCGGCGACGACAACGGCGCCGGTCCCGGCGGTTGCGTCCCTTAACGCGAGCAGGGCCTGCATCGACGCGTCCAGCAAGGCGTCCTGCAGGTAGAGGTCCCCTCCCGAAGAAGAGGAGAGGGCAAGCTCGGGAAACACTGCCAGAACGGCCCCCTTCGCCCAAACCCCCGCAGCTAGCTCCGCCATGGCGGCCCCGTTCGCGGCCGGGTCGGCCACCCTTACGACGGGCGAACAAGCGGCCGCCCTTAAAAAGTCGTGGCTGTACAGATTTTCAAACTCTCTTTTCATTACGGAGCGCACCCCCCGCTAAATAATTGCTGCCCCCCATACTTAAAATACACCAAAAGGCGGCCCCTTGCACTCTTTTGGCTCAAAAAAAGGAGGGCGAATAACCGCCCTCCCTTGTGAGCCTATCTTGGCCGGACCCCTATGCCCCGCTCCTCGTCCGTTCCGGGGATGAGGGAGTCGCAAAGGGCGGCGCAGATGCCCGCCACCGCCATGTGGGTCTTTAAAATAGCCCAGGCCATGCCGCCCAGGGTCTGGGCCAGGGGGCTGTAGGCGGCGCTCATGAAGAGCTCCTGGTTCTCCTCCACCCAGCCGGGAAGGCCCAGGGCCATGAGGAAGGCAAAGCCCACGATGAGGACGTTCCTCTGGCTTCCCATGTCGGCCCTCATGAGGACCTGGATTCCCAGGGCGCCTATGGTACCGAAGAGGGCAATATACGCGCCGCCGATGATGGGCGAGGGCATGGTGGCAATCAATGCGCCAAGTTTTGTTATAAAGCTCATCAGGATGAGGATGATGGCCC
Source organism: Synergistaceae bacterium (assembly GCA_012519165.1). Taxonomy (GTDB): domain Bacteria; phylum Synergistota; class Synergistia; order Synergistales; family Aminobacteriaceae; genus Aminivibrio. Next base: position 1,224 of record JAAYQT010000245.1, on the reverse strand, counting down.
CGGTGCGGACCACCCACCGGGAGGCCACTCCCGTAAGGCCGATGAGGCCGATGTTTTCGGTATAGGAGGTGGTACCCACCGAGCCCAGCATACCCGAAAGGGCGCAGGTGAGTCCCTCCGCGCCTATGCCGCGGCTGATGGCGGCTTCGTCGGGGTCGTCCAGGCCTGATGCGTAGGAGACGGAGTGGTAGTCGCCCAGGGACTCTATCATCACGGCGAAGAACCCCGCCAGCAGCGCGCCGATGGCCAGCATGCTGAATTTGGGGGCGCCCCACGGCATGATAACGTCGTAGCGGAACCAGGGCGCCTCAATGACGCCGGAAAGGTCAATATGGGCCGGGTGGCCTGCGGGGAATATGCCCGCCATGCTTAGCCCCAAGCATACCAGGTACGTAAGGACAATGGAGGACAGGATGGCGAAGATGTTGGCAAACCTGTTTTTGCTCACCAGGCCGAAGATGAAGATGAGGGCCACCACCATGAGGGAGACGGGCCAGTAGTTGGCGGCGTTAAACTGGATTGCGGTAGGGGCCAGGGAGAAGCCTATGGCCATGATGGTGGGGCCTATGACCACGGGGGTTATGATTTTGCGGATGTAGCCGATAATGCCCGTGTACCCTATGACGGAAAGAATAATTCCGCCCACTATGAGGGCGCCCCCCAGGTACTGCATTATTACTGCGGGACCCATGGCATGGTAGGCGCCTATGATGGTCATAACAGGGGGAATAAAGCTGAAGCTTGACCCCTGTACTATGGGAAGGCCCGAGCCCAGTTTGGGGTGGGTCTGGATCAGGGTGGCCACGCCCATGCCGAAGTAGACGCAGGAGATCAGGGCCGCAATCTGGAGCCTGTCCATGCCCATAGCTGGGCCGAAGATGAGGGGAACCAGCGTGGTGGCGCCGAACAGGGTAAGGACATGCTGGGCCCCCGCGAGGACCAGGATGGGGAAGGGCGGAACATCGTTCACTCCGTAAATCAGTTTCTTTGCCATTTCAAGACATACCTCCCGTTTTTCAGTTGCTTACAAAGGCTAAATTTCAGCGGAGCCGCAAAAAAGGAGCCGGGGGAAAATCCCGGCCCCTTTGGGTGAACATCCTTTCATCCGATCAGTCTCAGGGAGCGTCGTTTTCTCTCCTAGGGCCTGATCTTCATCAGGAAGACGGCTTTCTGCTTTTCTATGTCCGCCTTCAGGATGATTCCGTCCTTGTCCTTGGGGTTGTG